>JBGVAQ010000159.1:0-12729 GCA_045224775.1 Acutalibacteraceae bacterium
AACATCTCCCGGTGAAAGAGAAATATACGAAAAGTTTCCGTATATTGAAGAAGTCGATATTTATAAAAAGCTGTTCAATAAGATAATCATAAGAGTGAAGGAGGCAACTCCTACATCTATCATTGAAAGCGGAGGTAAGTACATACTTCTGAGTGAAAGCGGAAAAATAATCGATATATCTACCGACAGACAGAGTAATGTACCTATAATTTTAGGTGCAAGGCTTGAAAAGCCGAAGCTTTCTTCATCAGTAAGATATCAGGACGAGAATATCAAGGAATATATCGATGAAATGATAGCGTGTGCGGAAAAGTATGATATAGGTACACTCGAAACGATAGATATTTCAAATCTCTCCAAGATAGTACTTAAAATAAGCCGTGGGCTGAGCATAGTTATAGGTGCTCCGGAAAATATTGATTACAAGCTGAAAACAGCCTCAAAGATAATGGATCAGAATATTTCCGAAAATGACAAGGGCATACTTGATGTATCGCTTGCGGCAACAGAGGGCGGAAAATCATATTTCAACTCTCAGAGTCCTGATACACCAAAACAGGAATCATCAAAGCAGGAGTCCGTTTCCGAACCTGAGGAAAGCAGCGGTGAGCAGACCTCAGAGGAGGAAAGCAGTACTGATGAAAGCTCAGATGATGAAAATTCAGATGAGGAAAGCAGTACTGATGAAAGCTCGGATGAAGAGAGTACTGATGAAAGTTCGGATGAGGACAGTGATTCATCGGAAGAATCATCGGATGAAGATGAAATCAGTGAAGACACCAGTGACGAAGATACCGAGAATGATGACAGTGATGACGAAAATACCGAGAATGATGAAAGTGATGACGAAGATCAGAACACTGATGATGACAGCGGTGATCAGACCGATAATGACGATGACAATACGGTGACAGATGACAATGATAATTCCAATGATAACGATAATACCAATGAAGAGTAAACATTTGTCATAATGCACAAAAAATAGTCGCAAAATACTTATTTCGTGCTTGATAATAATAAATATATAGAAAAATCTGATTATCGTATTGAAAAAAATCTTGAAAAGTGGTAAATTATTATTAGTTGTAAAATAAGCAAAATTATGCTGATGTCAGAATGAAAAGATAGTTTTTATTTCTGTCAGAAGGAATGTTGAAGGGAGAATAAATATGCCTTACGAATTTGAAAATGAAAACGAGACAATTGTTCATATCAAGGTTGTCGGAGTAGGCGGCGGCGGCGGAAACGCTATAGACCGAATGGTAGAGTATGTATCGGGAGTTGAATTTATCTCTGTAAATACAGACAAGCAGGCTCTTAACCGCTCAAAAGCTAATCAGAAGGTACAGATAGGCGAAAAAATAACTCATGGTAAGGGCGCAGGTTCAAAGCCTGAAGTTGGTGAGAAGGCTGCTGAGGAAAATAAGGATGTTATAGCAGAACTTCTTAAAGATACAGATATGGTATTTATTACCGCAGGTATGGGCGGCGGTACAGGTACAGGCGCAGCTCCTGTAGTTGCTGAAGTCGCTAAGGAAATGGGAATACTTACAGTAGGTATAGTTACAACACCGTTCCTCTTTGAAGGCAAGCGCCGTATGGAACAGGCTGAACAGGGTATACAGAAGCTCCAGCAGCATGTTGACTCCCTTATCGTTATACCTAACGAAAGACTTAAACATATAAGCGAAGAAAAGATCACTCTCCAGAATGCATTCTATGCAGCAGATGACGTACTCCGTCAGGGCGTACAGAGCATTACTGATCTTATCATTCTTCCCGGTCTTGTAAACCTTGACTTCGCAGACGTTACATCTGTAATGAGAGATGCAGGCTATGCACTCATGGGCGTTGGTATTGCTTCAGGTAAGGATAAGGCTAAGATCGCAGCTCAGAACGCTATTTCAAGTCCCCTCCTCGGAACATCTATTCAGGGCGCAAAGGGACTTATAGTAAATATCAAAGCATCTCCCGATATCGGACTTGACGAGATACAGGATGCTTCAACAATGATATCAGAGCAGGCAGATGAAGATGCTATAATCATCTGGGGTGCTGCACTTGATGACGAGATGGAGGATACTATCAGCGTTATCGTTATAGCAACAGGCTTCCCGACAACAGATCATTTCGATCCTGTTCCCACAATAAAGAAGGAAGAGAAAAAGCCTGTTTCTCCGTTCCAGTACAACAGCCCCATGCAAAGACAGGAAGTATCTCGTTTCGGTACTGTTTCATCCAAGCCTCAGGAAAGACCTGCAAGACAGCAGCCGCAGTATCAGCAGCCGCAGTATCAGCAGCCGCAGTATCAGGCTCCTCAGTATCAGCAGCCGATGTATAATCCGCATCCTGCACAGAGTGCTCCTCAGGCACCTGTATATCCTAATGCTAATACAAAATCATCTGCAAATACTTCACCCAGAAGTTCATCACAGTCAAGAAACAGCAGTGATTCAGATGATTCATTCGTTGATATAATCTCAATTTTCAATAACAAATAATCCTGAAAGCCTGCCGTTTTTCGACAGGCTTTCATAATATCATAATATTCAGATCATTCTGTTAAAGTTAAAACTTGTATCTTTGTCATTCTGAACGGAGTGAAGAATCTTTAAAGTTCCTTCGCTTACACTCAGGATGACAGAAAGTAAGAGCTGTGTTTATGGAGGTATGCAAAATGAAGTCAAAACATCTTATTGATCTCGAAAACCTTACGATCGATGAACTTATGGAAATAATAGATCTCGCCAATGAGATAATGAGAGCACCCGAAAAATATTCAGAGGTGTGCAGAGGAAAAATACTCGCCACACTTTTTTATGAGCCTTCAACAAGAACCCAGATGTCATTCAAAACGGCAATGCTCAGACTTGGCGGAAGTATAATAGGCTTTGACAATCCGCAGAATTCATCAGTTTCCAAAGGCGAGAGCTTAAAGGATACAATAACCGTAGTAGGCGGCTATGCTGATATAATCGCAATACGTCACCAGCTTGAAGGAACAGCAAGGGCAGCGTCAATGTATTCCGCAGCCCCCGTTATAAACGCAGGTGACGGAGGACATCTTCATCCTACACAGACTCTTACAGACGTTGTAACGCTTTATAACGAAAAAGGAACGCTTGACAATATGTGCATAGGCTTGTGCGGAGATCTGAAAAACGGCAGGACAGTACATTCGCTTATAAAAACAATGTCACACTTCAAGGGCAACAGCTTCGTTCTTATCTCTACCCCCGAGCTTACTGTTCCGCAGTACATAAAGGATATAATGAACGTATCGGGATGCAGATACACCGAGGTATCAAGTCTTGCCGAGGCGATACCTATGCTTGATGTTTTGTATATGACAAGAATACAGCGTGAGAGATTCAAGAGCATGGAGGAATACGAAAAGCAGAAGGGTGTATTTGTTCTTGACAGTGCAAAACTCACACTTGCAAAGCGTGATATGAAGATACTTCATCCGCTTCCGAGAGTTGATGAAATAACCGAAGATGTCGATTACGATGACAGGGCAAAGTATTTCCATCAGACTGTATGCGGTATGTATGCAAGAATGGCACTTATAATGAAAATGCTTGAAAAGCCTGACAGGACACCGATGCCAAGAAAATTTGATACACATAATGTAAAGTGTTCAAATCCTAACTGTATAACCTCAACCGAGCATTATTTGCCGAAGCTGTTCAGACCTGTAGGCGGTGACATGCTTCTTTGCAAATATTGTGAAGGCAGAACATTGATCTGATATAAAAATTTCTGACAACAAGCTCCATAGGCGGCTGTTTTACGGCAGATAATTGCTGTAACAGCCGCCTTTCGCATGACAAAGTTAAAATCTTGTAATTATATAGTTGTTGTAATTATTGCACAGTTTTGTTATAATTATTCTGACAGTTTAATTATGAGCGGCAGAAACGGAGGAAATGTATGGTTATAAAAAGAGCCTTTAAAACGGCTGTTGCAGTACTGGCTTTATCATTGCTGATATCAGGCTGTTCTATAGAATTTATAGAAAAAAGCTTTGATGATTATGACGATCATACCTACAGCAGTGTAAGCAAAAGCGAACCAAGCCGTAAAACATCAAAAAGTATTTCCGAAAAAAGCTATGTCGTAACGGATACGAAGGAAAGACAAGAATATTCTATGAAAAAAAGCCTGAATGATGTACAGACAGAGGTATATAACAGGTTGGTTTATGATATAGAAAATTATGCCTTGTCGTTCATGTTTGAAAATATCGAACAGGAGGACTTTAAAAAAGCATACTATGCAGTTCTTGACGATCATCCCGAATTTTTCTGGGTAGGTAAGAACTTCCGCTATTATATGAGAAAAACAGATGATTATACCGTTGTAACAGTTGATCCCGACCTTATGAGCGAAGACGTGAACGTTATAAAGGGCTATAAGGGAAAGTTTGACTCAGTGACAAATAAGATCATAAATGAAGCAAGGAAAATAGAAAATACCTATGACAAGGTGCTTTTTATCCATGACTATATAGTTGACAATACTGTATATGATTCCGAAACGCTCGATCTTATAAATAACAATGAAAATGAAGGTCTGCTCAATGCCTCGACAGCATACGGCTGTCTTGTTAACGGCAAGGCTTTATGTTCGGGATATTCCGCAGCATTTCAGTATCTTATTGAAAAGCTTGACATAGACTGCTACAGAGTGAGCGGTACAAGGGTTTCGGAAAGCGGCCCTCACCAGTGGAATTTTATTCTTCTTGACGGCGAATATTATTACATCGACTGTACATGGGATGATCCTATGACAAGTGACGGTCAGCCGAGAAAAACTTATGAATACTTTCTTATCTCCGACGGTGATCTTTTCCTGACTCATACGCTTGATAATGAACGTGAAGTTCCGGCATGCACAGGAAGAAGATATAATTATTACGTCTATAATGATCTGTTCTTTGATGAGTATGATTTCCGTTATATCGAGGAGGTCGCACTGAGAGATCCATACAGTGGTATCATAACCGTTAAATTCAGAAGTAAGGAATATCTCGGTGAAGCGGTCGAGGATCTTATGACAAATCAGATGATATTCACCATTCCGCATATAAACGGAAATGTAAGCTACAGTGAAAGTGCATCGGGCTGTATTCTTACGATAAGATATAACTGATGAATCTTATGTGCTTATAGCCGGGGGTGATTATTTGAATATAAAAGAGCTAAGAGAAAAGGCGATGAAACTCCCGCTCAGTCCGGGAGTTTACATAATGAAAAACAAAAATAATGAGATAATCTATATAGGCAAGGCTAAGGCACTGAAAAACCGTGTCAGCCAGTATTTCGGTTCGGATAAGAATCATCCCGAAAAAGTACGTCAGATGGTCGCAAACGTTGACCATTTCGACTATATACTTTGCGGCAGTGAGTTTGAAGCGTTGGTGCTTGAATGCAGTCTTATCAAACAGCATAAGCCGAAGTATAACATACTTCTGAAAGATGACAAAGGTTATAGTTATATACGTGTTTCAGATGACGAATGGAAAAGGCTGAGCTTTGTAATGCAGAAAGCCGATGACGGTGCGGAATATATAGGGCCTTATATGAGCTCATGGTTTACAAAGAATGCCGTAGAGGAAGCACAGAAAATATTCGGACTTCCTTCATGCAGTAAGGTGTTTCCCGGAGATATCAAAAAGGGCAGACCATGCCTTAATTATTATATAAAACAATGCTCCGCACCGTGCAGCGGCAGGATATCCGTTGATGAATATAACGAGAATGTAGCCGCTGCGGTGGATTTTCTCAAAAAAGGCAACAGCGATTCCGTAAAGCTTATGACAGAGAAAATGAATGCCGCTGCGGAAAATCTTGACTTTGAGCTTGCCGCAAAACTCAGGGACAGAATAAAGGCTGTCAAGAGGATAACCGAAAAACAAAAGGTGGTTGCAGTCAGTGTAAAAGAGCAGGACGCTGTATCCATGATGACTGAGGGGGAGGATATATGCTTTGCCGTTATACGCTTTTCGGACGGCAGACTTTATGACAAGGAAGATTTTCTTATAAAATCTGTTGGCAGAGATATAAACGCCGCATCTGCAAGAGCGGATTTTTTAAAGCAGTATTACTCTATTAGGGATAATATACCGCCTATAATAACTCTTGACTCACCGCCTGATGACGAAGAATTATTGCTTGACTGGCTGAGTGAAAAGAGAGGGAAAAAGGTATATTTTGAATATCCGCAGAAGGGCGAAAAACAGCATATACTTGAAATGTGCAGACAGAACGCTGCCGAAAGACTTGCGCAAAGTCACGGCCATTTAGGACATGAGCTTTCTGCGCTTGATGAACTTGCAGGACTTTTGGGACTTTCAAAGCCGCCAGAATTTATAGAGTCATACGATATATCAAATCTTATGGGCAGTGAAAATGTTGCAGGTATGGTCGTATTCAGGAACGGCAGACCTTATAAGGAGTCATACAGACGTTTCAGAATAAAAGGCTTTGAGGGACAGGATGATTATGCGTCAATGAATGAAGTCCTGACAAGGAGATTTGAGGAATACTTTAAAAATAAAGACAGCGGCGAGGGTTTCGGCAGACTTCCCGATCTTATACTTCTTGACGGCGGTAAAGGTCAGGTATCGGCTGTAAGACCTGTTCTTGAACACTTCGGACTTGACATACCGCTTTTCGGCATGGTCAAGGACAACAAGCATAAAACAAGAGCCGTGACGGATGAAGGAAAGGAAATCTCCATAACTTCAAAACGTCAGGCATTCACACTCATCTCCAGTATACAGGAGGAAGTACACCGCTTTGCAATAGGATATCACAGAACAGCAAGAAAAAAGAAAAATCTTTCGTCTTCACTTACACAGATAGAGGGTATAGGTGAGGAACGTGCAAAAGCTCTGCTTTTATACTTCAAGACTATCAAGAGGATAAAGCAGGCAGATGTTGAAGAACTTCTGCATGTAAAGGGAATGAACCGTCCCGCAGCGGAGGCAGTATATGAGTATTATCATTATGCTGACGGACGTGAGATAGACAGAAAAAATGATGACGAAAATTAACCGATTGTGTTATCATTGCTATGCAAAAAGTCTATTGACATTCAGGCAAATTTATTTGATAATATTTATTGAGTATTTAAAAGTAAAGGCTCCCTCATTGAGGGAGCTGTCAGCTATGCTGACTGAGGGAGTTATAATTTGCGGTCAGGATAATAACAGCGAAACGTAAAGAGAACAATAAATTTTATTTTTGCATTAAGCCCACAGCGTAAGCATTTATAAAATGTTAGCAATAAATTTGTTTGCTGACTTAAAGCACACTTTAATTTGAATTTGCGTGGAGAACTCCCTCCGGCACTTCGTGCCACCTCCCTCAGTGAGGGAGGCTTAAATTGGATATCAGGGATAGTGAGTATATGAGAGTTATTACCGGTATATCAAGAGGAAGAAAGCTTGTCACACCGCCGGGTGATGATGTGCGTCCGACAACGGATTCAGTAAAGGAGTCTGTATTCAGCATAATACAGTTTTCTGTTGAGGGAAGAACATTTTTAGATGCGTTTGCAGGTTCGGGACAGATGGGTATAGAAGCACTGAGCCGTGGAGCTGTAAAGGCTGTTTTTCTTGATAACGGCAGACAGTCGCTTGCAGCTGTAAGGAAAAATCTTGAAGCTACCGGACTTTCTGATAAAGCCGCTGTTGTTAATACAGATACTGTTGAGTATCTAAAAAAAACATCACAGCGTTTTGATATCGCATTCCTTGATCCGCCGTATAAGACCGGTGTTCTTCAGAAGGCTCTTGAATATATCCCCACAGTTATGAACAAGGGCGGTATAATAATATGCGAACATCCAATTGATGAAGAGCTGCCGGAAGATATCGGGGAATATCGTCTTAAAAAAAGCTATAAGTACGGAAAAATAAAAATATCAGTATATTCACATAAGGAAGTGGAAGGAATATGAGAACTGCAATATGTCCGGGAAGCTTTGATCCCGTAACACTTGGCCATATAGATATAATAACACGTGCGTCAAAGCTTTTTGATCGTGTTATAGTGGCTGTACTTGTAAATGTCGAGAAACAGCCATGGTTTACCATAGAGGAGAGGATCGACCTTCTCAAAAAAGCTACAAAGGGTATAGATAATATAGAAATAGCAGGCTTTGACGGTTTGCTTGTTGATTTTGCCGCACAGAATAATGCATCGGCAATAGTCAAGGGACTCAGAGCAGTATCTGACTTTGAATATGAGTTCCAGATGGCTCTTACAAACCGTAAGCTTGCACCCGATCTTGAAACGCTGTTCCTTACAACAAGTACGGAACATATGTATCTGAGTTCAAGCATAGTGAAGCACGTAGGACTGTGGGGCGGAGATATTTCGCCGTTTGTTCCCGACTGTGTGCATGATGAAATACTTATGAGAATAAGACAAAGGAGTAATCATTAATGAAAGTTGAAATAATATTGGATGATATACAGGAACTTGTCGAGAGAGCAAAAAGTGTTCCGCTCAGCGGCAAGAAAATGATAGAGAGTGACAGACTTCTTGAGCTGATAGACGAGCTTCGCACAAATATGCCCAAAGAAGTACAGCAGGCAAAAAATATAGCTGCCGAAAGCAATAATATAATTGAAAGTGCCAAGCAGGAGGCTGAACGTATAGTACAGCAGGCTGAGGAAAGAGCCAAAATGATGATAGATCAGAATGAGATCGCAAGACAGGCACAGCAGCGTGCAGGAGAGATAATCGGCAAGGCAAACGGTGAAGCATCAAAGATAAGACAGGCAGCCGACAGCTATATCGAATCCATAATGAAAAAAGCTGATGACCAGCTTTCGGAAAATCTTGCAGAGCTTAAAAAGACAAGACAGCAGCTCAAAAATTACAGAAAAAGGAGCAGCGGACAGAGTACCGCAGATGATGACGCAGAACAGGCTCAGGAATAAAAAGAACATTATCCGTGGTGATATCATATGAAAAAAATAGTTTCAACTATACTTTATGTAATGTTTTTCGGTTTTGCGGCAACTCTTGTAACAGCCTGCGTATTGCTTCTGATGAATCCGTCAGACAGATTTGAAAGGAGCATAAATAATATAGAGGCTGTTCCGATAAGCGGAGATACCGACAACAACGAAAGCATATATGAACAGATAGAAGAAAAGGTATCTTCGGAAACTGCGGCAGGTTATCAGCTCATAAACATAAAGTACGGTTATCAGGCACTTGAAAGGGAAGAAAAGCGTAATCTTTATGATAAGATAGCAGGCAGTATTTACAGCATTACGGATAAGGCAGATGAAAACGGCAGATACAGAACGGCAAGAATGAGGATGAAGAATGTAAAGATGTCCGAGTTTGATATCCGTGAGGTTGTTAATGCCTATATCTGTGACAATCCCGAAATATTCTGGATAGAGAATCTTTTCGGCTATGCGTATAATGATGAAGATACAATAATCGAGTTTTATTCCGTACTTTCTCCCGAGGACTGCCAAGCCTATATAAAGACCTTCAATGAAAAAGTGGAAAGCATACTTTCGGAGATAGATACCGATATGACAGAATATCAGCGTGAAAGGCTAATACATGACAGGGTGCTGAATAACTGTGTATATAAAACGGGAGTAAGCTCAGCAAGTGACGGCTGGCAGTATTTTTCCGTATATGGCGCACTTGTCGAAGGAGAGGCAGTCTGTGAGGGTTATGCAAAATCCATGCAGGTACTTCTTACAAGGGCAGGCGTACCATGCAGTACCGTAAGAGGTGACGCCGAAGGTATAGCTCATATGTGGAACGTTGTACAGCTCAGCAGTGAATGGTACCACCTTGATCCGACATGGGATGACAACGACAAGGATGGTGTAGTAAATTACGAATACTTCAACATAACAACGGAAACCATAATCAAAAACCATACCATAAGTGAAGGTATAGAGGCAGTAATAAATGTTGAGGACAGCGGCGAGATAGATCCGCTTGCAAGATATAATTTCTTTGTTCCGATGTGTACGGACAATACTATGAACTATTACTATTCAGAGGGTGTTATGGTTCAGAAAGTGGATGATGACAGCGGAAAGCGTATAACAGCGGCACTTGTCGAAAGAGCGCAAAATTCCGAGGTATATATCCCTATAAGATTCGGCACTGAGATGTCATACAGCGAATATTTAAGCAAGCTCTTTTATGAAGCACCTTATCAGTTCTACAGCTGTATAGAACAGGCAAATCTTCATCTTGATGAAGAACATAAAATAAGTATGGACAGCGTTTCTATACTGCAAAATGAAAACAATATGACTTTGCGTGTGAAAATAAAGTCGGAAAAAGCTGCTGCTTGATGAAAGCACAGCTTTTTTTGTATGTTTATGAAAATGTTGTTCCATTTCATAGAATAATGTGTTATAATAAAATAAGTATATTGCGGTTGTGATATGCTTATTTCAGAATAAAAGAGGTACACACGCTTTATGAATAAGGAATATGATGTTTTGATAGTTGGTTCGGGAGCGGCAGGCTTGTATGCAGCATTACAGTTCCCCGAAAATGTCAGTGTACTGCTTATCTCAAAAAGAGAGCTTACACTTTCCAATTCCGCACTTGCACAGGGCGGTGTTGCAGCTGTGCTCGATAAGAGCAATGATAATTTCAAGCTGCATATAGCGGATACTCTTATTGCAGGAAAATATAAGAATAACCTTAATGCGATCGAGGTGCTTGTTACCGAAGGCCCTAAGGATGTTCTGAAACTGAAAGAAATGGGTGTTGCATTTGACCTTGATGATAACGGCAAACTCCAGATGACGCTTGAAGCAGGTCATTCAAGACACAGAATAGTACATCACAAGGATTCGACAGGACGTGCAATAGTAGATGTTCTTATAGATCAGGTAATGACACATAAGAATATCGAAATACATGACCATACACTTCTGTATAAGCTCGAAAAAACTGATAATGGTTTTCTTGCAGGTATGCTGCTTTCGGACGGAAGCTCTCAGGCCGTTTCGGCGCATTACTGTATCATGGCATCAGGCGGTATCGGACGTGTATATCCTTATACAACAAACTCAGCTATTGCAACAGGCGACGGCATAACACTTGCGTATATGCTTGGTGCAAAGATAAAAAATCTCAGCCTTATTCAGTTTCACCCGACAGCATTTGCGGCAGAAAATGACCGTGAGCGTTTCCTTATAAGCGAAGCTGTAAGAGGTGAGGGTGCTGTACTTCTTAACTGTGACGGTGAACGCTTTGCATTCAAGTATGACGAAAGAGGAGAGCTTGCTCCGAGAGATGTCGTATCAAATGCTATAATGCTTGAATCACAGGCAAAGGGCAACGAAAAATTCTATCTTGATATAACACATAAAGATCCCGAATTTGTAAAGCAGCGTTTTCCGATGATATATGAAAAGTGCCTTGAAGAAAATATAGACATAACAAAGCAGTGGATACCCGTATTCCCGTGTCAGCATTATCTGATGGGCGGAATAGATGTTGACCTCCATGCAAGGACAACTGTTGACAGACTTTATGCGGCAGGTGAATGCTCACATACAGGCGTTCACGGTGCAAACCGTCTTGCAAGTAACTCACTTCTTGAAGCTCTTGTATTTTCAAGAAGGGCAGCCGATGATATAATGAGAAGGCTGAAAACAGATGATAACAGCCCTGCAAAAGATTTTGAACAGCATGAAGACCTCAGCGGAAACAAGATGCCGCACGGTTTCAGGACAGAAATACGCAAAATAATGCAGGATTGTCATTTTGTAATTCCGAATCCCGATAAAGTACCTGAAGGACTTAAACGCTCAAAAGAGATTCTCAACGATATACTTTCAGGCAATTATGAGATAAATCAGGATTTTGTAGAAGCAAGAAGTCTTGCGACTGTTGCATGTATAGTGCTTGAGGAGGTTTCCAATAAACATGATTCTTAATAAGATATATGTGGATAATATAATAAAGACAGCTTTGCTGGAGGACATGAACTACTGTGACGTTACAACGGACTATCTTATTCCGTCAGATCAGGAGGGCAGCGGCAGATTTGTTTCAAAGGCTGACGGTATAGTATGCGGTGTTGAGGTCGCTGTAAGAGTATTCCAGATCATAGATGACAGCATAAAATTCGAGATACTCAAAAATGACGGCGATGAAGTACATAAGGGTGACGAGATACTCAGATTCAGCGGCAAGACAGCCGCACTTTTAAAGGGTGAGCGTACAGCCCTTAATCTGATACAGCATATGAGCGGTATAGCAACAGCGTCAAATAAGTATCAGAAGATAGTTGAGGGTACAAAGGCATCAATAGCCGACACAAGAAAAACACTTCCGGGTTTAAGACCTTTACAGAAGTATGCTGTAATGACGGGCGGCGCAAAGAACCATCGTTATAATCTTTCGGATGCGGCTATGCTCAAGGATAACCATATTGATGCGGCAGGCGGCATAACCAATGCAATAACAAAGCTGCGTTCAAAAGTAGGACACATGACAAAAATAGAGGTGGAAACAAGAAATCTTGACGAACTTAAAGAAGCACTTGCAGCAGGTGCAGATATAATCATGCTTGATAATATGAGTCCTGAGCTTATGAAACAGGCTGTTGAGATAACAAACGGCAGGGCACTTCTTGAAGCATCGGGCGGTATAACCGATGAAACTCTGAGAACTGTTGCGGAAAGCGGCGTTGATATAATATCAA
>JBGVAQ010000160.1:0-4109 GCA_045224775.1 Acutalibacteraceae bacterium
TGGAACGCTCATGCTCTGATAAAAGCCCCCTGTATGATACTTTTAAAAAACATGCACTTTCCTGCGGGATACCATCATATCCCCGGCAAATTACGTCTGCCTTCAACGTCACAGAATACTCCGGACATATATAAATACTCCGTTTGACTGTGCCCTCAGCGGCCCATTTAACAGCTTGTTTCTTATCTGCCTTTCAGCTTACCGGCAAACTCTCTGTGAAGTCATGACTGTCTTTACTTCCGCCTCAACGGTTTGATATTATTTACTTTTCCTAAATTATATCATCTATTTTATCAGCCGTCAATACTTATATAAAAAAATAAGCATTTTTTGGTGAGTACGAACAGTAAAGACTGCTTATCCTGCCATTGAAAGCTTTATTTATAATAAGATCTTCGGCTTTTATATCCGCTCCCGAAAAACGAACATTTCCGTTTGTTTCATTAAGATGTGTAACAAACAGTGCAGTTTTACCGTTCCATAATGATATATCGCCGAGTATATTTTCTGCAAGTTGCTCAGGTGACTCATAAAAGCCGTATCTTATACGCCCCTGCCACCTGTTTTCTTTGTTTGTAATGTCTGCTCCGATACTGCCTAATTTCTCAGGTTCACACTCATTCGGTAAAGGGCCTGCGCCGTGTCTTGTGACATAGCTCCTTAAAACATAAACTGCCATATCAAGCGTAAGACCTGTGTTTCTGCATATTGAAAGAGGATTATACAATCCTGTGCGTGATGCCGTAACATGAGGGGCAAAACGTTGGTTCTCAGAATCGAGCAGCAGTCCCTGTGCGCCTTCAAAAACTATCCTTTCCCTATCTGAAAAAAGCTTTTCAGGACTTTCAACAGGAACGACATATTCCGAACCTTTGAGCATACCCTCGGCAGTATTTATCAATACATTTTCACTCCGCAGCAGCTCACCGTATTCGCCTGTATCGTTTAGCCCAAGTTCTTCAAGTCTTCGGGTAACATATTCACGGCGTATGTACATCAGTCTTGATACAAGCTGCTCTGCCGTCATACCCGAAAGCTCTCCGATAGTTATTCCGAAGCCTGAATCTGAACGTAGTACCGCTTCATTTATACCCATTCCGCAGCTTCCGTGACGATTTTCTCCACGGCTTGTTTCCAGTGCCATATTAACAAGAACATCATCAACTGTCGTTACCCTTGCATTCACATCCGCATATATCTTAGGAACAAATCCCGATATACTGTAAAAATCTGATATTTCATCTTCAATTTTGAACATATCAGGCAGAAAAGTTTCTGCAAGATATGTGTCTGCCCGGCGGAATGAACCTGATGAAAGCTGATGGAAAATAAATCTCTTTTCTCCGTATTCTACGGTATGACCGGCTTGTGCTCCGCCGTTATGACGTATCACAAGACTGTTTTCCGCTTTACTGCAAAAATAATCTGTTGCAAGTCCTTTTCCCTCGTCACCAAAGTTTGAGCCTATGACTGCAATCACATTCGGAGTATTGTCGCATGAACATACGTTATTTATCAAAACTCGACACCTTTATCTGTTGATATTACCAGATCATTAAGTGATTTTTCCACAATAACTCTTACTGCCTTATCCGACCAGCTATTGAGTACATCTTCCATCTTTTTTCCTTCAAAAAGCATAAGTGTGCTTACTATAAGCTCAGGAAGCGCATCTATACTGTTTTTGGATATACGCATAACTCTGCCCGGAATAGCTTTCCTGAGCATCTTCGGTATTGTATCGGTATGGCTTGTTATATGGATATGGAAAAGCTCATAGTTCTTTTTTGCCATTTCTGCCGCTTTTACACTTGTAACACTCTTTTCCTCATCATTGAATATTTCTTTTATATCCACACCGTCTATTGATTCATGACAGTCTGCATCACCGATCGTAAAGATATAACCCTTTTTGTGACGCTTTTCAAATCTGTCGGCTGCGGTATGCTTTGCTGCAAAATACCATAAAAGCGGATAGTCTTCGGGAGAATCTCCGCCTCTGCCTTCAAGCCACAAATCCAAAAGCTGCTGTGCAATACGTATATCTGACTCAAACTGCGTCACCTGCAAAGGTGCATCGTCCACACAATCACCTATCGCAGAAAACATTATCTGCGGATCGTTTATCGGCTTGGTTGAAAACAGCTTCATCATTGTTTCGTGAAGTCCCTCTTTGGCTATCTGTGACGCAAGATATCCCATAGATCCTGTAACGTCAAGTCCTATGATAATCGGCGTTGAATCTGGATGATCCTCTGAATCCCTTGCTTCACGACACGCAATATACTTCGGATCAAATTTAGGATCTATTGATTTTTTCTCGAAAATATTACCTGCATCCGAACTTTCTGTTATTTTCCTGCTTTTTTTAAGTTTTGACCAGTCTGCACTTGTATAGCTGCCAAATCCCATTTTACACACTCCTTATAGAAATTATTACCGGAACAAAAAACATTCAGATCTGAAGGCTGCTCAGATCAAGTTTTTTGAATCTTCTGCCGTGAAAGCCTTTTTCTATGACCGTATCCCAGAGAGAAAAGTCCTCAAATGCATCATTTGCCGGCGGTTCTGAAATGAATTTCCGGAATTCATCGGGTGAACGCTCATATCCAATACCCATTACACGTTTTGCCACAGCCCTTACAGCAATAAGATCATTTCTACCATCCGTACATTCACATGCATTCCACCAGCCTCCTAAAAGATATGCCTGATGTGTCCTCGCATTTATAAATACGGACTCCATGTCTATCCCATTATGTAAAATGCCGCTGTAAGCAAGCACACAGCAAAGGTTTTCAAGCCTTGATACTATCCATGCGGCGTGTTCGGGCGGAAGACTGCCGAATGCCGAAAGCGGATAAAGCTCCTCATCCTTTGATACCGAAAGCACATATCTGTTATCGTCAAGCTCAAAACATCCCCCGACAACAGGGAAAAATTTTGAAAGCCCTTTTATATCAGCCGAAGGATAACAAAGCTTTCCGACTATAGATGAAAATTTACCAAAGGAAACTGCATCTCCCTTTTCAAAAACAAATATAGCATTCTTCCGTGCTGTATATATTGTCACACCATCCTGTATGCCCTTGAAAAGATACTTTATCGTAAGAGGCCGACCATCCGAAAGAAATAGTTTTTCCTGTTCGGCATTCTGCCATATTCTTTCTGTTTCCTCAGGATACAAGCTGCTTCCGCTGTTATATACATCCTTTGAAAACACCTTGCCTGCCGGAACATCCGAAATAATATTCAGATACGAAAGCATTCGGAAACGAAATTCCTTGTACTCTTTCAGCTCATTATCAGTAAAAACAGACTTGCTTCCGCAATAGCTGCAAACAAGATCACCGGTTTTTGATACCGACATTTCCGCACCGCATGAACTGCACTTGAAGTTTATCATAAACATACCTCCATAGTTCAATGTGCAATGTTCAATGTGCAATGTTCAATGTGCAATATACATTGAAAGTGCCTATTGATTGTATTATAACAAAAAATATTTTTATATTCAAGATAATTTGTTGTAAATAGCTATCAGGATATTATAACTCCTGCACCGTCTGATGATTTTACCTTATATATCTCCGGTATTATCCCGAACTCTTTTTTATACTCTGAACGTATCACAGCAATAAATTCTTTCGCCGCAGACGGCTCGACAAGATTTACCGTACAGCCGCCAAATCCTCCGCCTGTCATCCTTGCACCGTATACACCTTTGATCTGCCATGCAGTTTCCGCAAGAAAATCAAGCTCTCTGCATGAAACTTCATAATCATCTCTCAGCGATATATGCGACATTTTCATAAGCCTTCCGAATTCTTTAATATCTCCGTTTTCAAGTGCCGATGCCGCTTCAAGTGTACGGCTGTTCTCATAAACCGCATGTTTTGCCCTGTGGCAGCAAACAGCATCCTTTATCATATGCTTTTTGCTTTCAAACTCTACCGTACTTAATGAACAAAGTGATGATATACCCAAATCCCCCGAGGCTGATTCGCATTCCTTTCTACGCTGATTATATGCAGATGATGCAAGTGAATGCTTTACTCCACTGTTGACAATTATCAATGAAACATCCCTCAGGGGATAATATCTGTAAT
>JBGVAQ010000161.1:0-7093 GCA_045224775.1 Acutalibacteraceae bacterium
AAAAATACCGGATTAAGCTCATCGCATTCCTCACGCATAAAATCTTCTGTAACCTCAATACCGTGTTCCCTGAGAATTTCTGCTCCCTTGCCCGATACAAGCGGGTTCGGATCTCGTGAGCCTATAAAAACTCTTGATATTTTATTTTCGATTATTGCCTCTGTACACGGCGGAGTCCTGCCGTAATGACAGCACGGTTCAAGCGTTACATATATATCTGCACCTTCGGCACTTTCCGTAAGTGAAGCAAAAGCATTTCTTTCGGCATGAAGCTCACCGCATTTTCTGTGATATCCCTCGCCTATTATCCTGTCATCCTTGACTATAACAGCACCCACCATAGGATTTGGTGCGGCAAAACCTATCCCTTTTTTAGCAAGCTCTATTGCTCTTAGCATATATTTCCGCTGTTTTTCAAACTCCTGCATGAAGTCCCTCCTTTCAGCAAAAGCACAAAAAAACCCTACGGTTATCCGCAGGGCTTAGATTTAAGACTAATAATACAGTTATACAAAAGTGTAACCGAAAACCTCTTTTATCCGGACTGTTACCGTCGGCTCCGGAATTTCACCGGATCAGCCTGAAATCAGGCTGGCGGGCTTTACCGCCGGTGGAGAATTGCACCCCGCCCTGAAGCTTTTGTCGCTAAAATTATACCATAAAAATCTGCTTTTGTAAAGCAATATACCCAAAAATCCGCACAAGAACTGTAATTTCTTGTGCGGACGATTTTATTTCTGTTCAGCAACCTTTTCGGCTATCTTCTTATCAACAAAACCTACAAATTTATTGAATCCGGAATACTTCTTTATCAGCTCGATTATGACAGAAATTGCGAGTGAAAGCACAAGTACAACAAGTGTAACGAGTGCAAAATGTCTTACGGAGTAGACAAATTCTCTCAGGAAATACTGTCTTATAAACGTATGCAAAAGGAATATATTCATTGAATGTGTTCCGAGGAAACACAATACCTGTCTGAGTACCGGTATTCCGACAATAAATTCATAGCAGTAATATACAACATAAACCGGAATAATATTATCTGTAAGCTCATAGGCACTTGCAGAATAACCCTTCTTATGAAGCATTACTCTCATGTAATACAATCCCACAAGCAGAGCCGTAAGTACAACAAATTTTATTGCCTTGCTGAGATATTTGTTTTTAGTTATCATAAAGCCCTTGGCTTTTGCCATAAGATCATATTGTGCAAATACTATGCCTAAAACTGCCGCAAAGAACCAGCGTGAAATATTAGCCTTGTGGTCAGGCTGGAGCTGTACATAAAACGATATTATCCTCGGAACAAATATGCACAAAAGCATCATAAGCATCGGGCCGTACTTTTTACTGATATTTGCTATAAACGGCAGTACCAGTATTATGAATATTGCAAGCGTCATATACCACCATGTACCATTGAGTGTAGGCGTATTGAAAAGATATGCAAGACCGGAAGCATCTGCAAATATACTGTAAATACCCGTAGTTATATCCTTTGAGAAATATATTTCCGCTACTCTTGAATTTATGAATATTGAGAATATGAATCCGAGCAGATATATTACCCAGAAACCCGCCATAAGCTTCCATAATCTGCGGTAAAGATAATCCTTGTACTGCCTGCCGCTGAGAGTTCCTTCATTGCCGTACTTTTTCAGCGATACTGTAAGTCCGTAACCGCTAAGGAACACATACATTCCTACACATATTTTCAGAAAATTTGATATGGTAACTATAAATGTCTGCGAAAACGGTGTAAAGCTAACTGTAAGCCCTTCAAATCTGTCAGGCGACAAAAATCCGTGATGCTGTATCATAAACATTATAGCGATACCCTTTATCGCAAGGGTATCGTTTTTATCAAACTTCATGATTTATCACTCCTCTTCAAATGTCGTTTCCATGTTTCTTGAACAATACGCTTCCGAATAGTTGGTATCAAACGTTACCGAATCAATAACACTTTCCGTCAGCTTATCAAATACAACTATGTTCAGTCCACACTTATTTACCGAATGATCTGTACCGTCTATTTTGATAACGGCTTCGCCGTTATCATCTCCGGAACGGCTTATTACAGTAATCTCATGTCCGGAAACATTTCCGCTGTAAGAAATGCCGGTGTCTTTATCACCCAACTGCTCATACTCCGCCGTACCTTCATCTATAACGGCTATATATGGTCTGTCCTGCTTATCCTCAAGATAATTTGCCAGTCCGAAACCATCTTTCAGCCGTGAGGCAATATCCGCTCCAAGATTAAATCCTGTAGTTTCCTTTACGGATATAATTATTATCTTTCCGCTCTTTTCCTGTTTAAGCCGGTCAAGATATTCGATAATATCTATTACAGATGACAATGAGTTTTTATCTATTCCCATGAATGACATGATAAGATTTTCAAGCACTTCTATCTTTTCATTCTGCTCCTGTATGAGCTTCATAAGCTCATCTCTTTCAGAATCGGATTTAAGCCTCAGCATCATATCATAATCGGAAAATGCCTTTACTTTAGGCTTTTCCAGTGCATCGGTCAGCCATTTTCTGCATCTGTCCTTTTCCCTGTCCAGTATCTCATATACTGCATCATAATCTATCGGCTCAAAAAGATCAGGTCTGTCAATATCATTTTCAGATGCTATCAGCCTGTTTTCAAGATGAAGCATTGAAAGAAATGAAGTAAAATTTTCTGCTCCCCTTCTGTTATTGAGTATACATATAAACGGTTTTCACATTATAATGGCAAAGCACATTCCATAGAACGAGTCTGTTATGAACAGCTCAGAATTAATTATGTTCTGCAAACGCTCCTCTGCTTTCAGTTCGGGAACATAAATATCTCCCAACGGTTCAATATAATCCTTTGAGGCAAAATATTCGGAGAATATCTCACAGGGCAGTCCTGTTTTTTTCATGGCATATTTTATTATCCGCTGTTTTTCCGCTGACGGATCAAGTATATATCCTCCGATATAGCTTTCCGGCAATATCCTTTCCGACTTTTCTGCAAGCTTATAATAATGCTTTGTATCGCAAAGGAAAACAGGATCAAGCACATGTTCGGCACATACACCGTAATTATCTCCTGCAATATTCACACCGTCCTCATCTCTTACGGAAAACGCATCGAATTTCTGCATGAAATATGCCATTTCGCTGTGTATATCGGGATCTCCCCATACTCCGTCATGTCCGAATGAAGCCGCATATGCTATTTTTTTCTTGGTATCGCTTACCCAGTCAAGAGCCGTGAACTCTCCGAGCTGTCTGTAAAGTGTGTACTGAAAAAACTTGTCAGATCCGACAACAAATGTATTACACTTTTCGTTAAGCTCACGCATCATTAACTTGTTTTCATACATCGGTGATACGGCATACTCAGGATAAGGGCATTCCATATAAAGCTTATCAGGATTCATCTGCATCATTGCTGCACCTGCCGCACTTTTAGGTCTTTCTATCAGAAGAGTTGAATACCCAAGATCTTCAAGGACATGATAAAGTGCAAGCTGTGTCATCGTGCTGCCGAAATTGCCCGCATAAAAATTGCCGACAAGTCCTATATCAAAATGTTCTGTCTTTATAAACTCTATAGTTTCTTCAAGCGTCTTTGTCCTGAGCATTTTCAGGAAACGCTCCCTCTGTTTGTTTGCAGGCTGCTCCGATTTTATGCGGTTTCTTATACGGCTCGGCTTGACATTCATTTCTTTGGATTTTTTGAAACCATCACACACCCATGAAAAAAGCTGCATACCTTTATCGTTGTTTAAAAAAACTATAGATGTGCCCTTTCTGTCATTCATACTGCTGTCAAGCTTGGTTATGCCCCAGTAATCACCTATTGATATATCTCCCTGACGGGGATATATTGCAAATTTACAGTCTGAACAGCTTTTTCTGAGCATAAGATTTTTGTGATACACATATTCAAACATGTCTCCGCCGTCTTCGCTCTTGTCATACGGCTTATCACAGCCTTCAAACTCCATGTGTATCGTCTTGCAGTTCCAGCCGAAGTCCTTATTTCTAAACTTTATGTCCTTCAAAGCAGACTTTTTTCCTGTATGTTTAACTGATACCTCATCAACATACTTTCTGAAAACCAGCTCCGACGGCACACCATGACAAAGTATATCCACAGCATAGAAATTATCATAACTGTCACCGATATATGACTTTATGCCTGCGACCTGACAGGGTGTACCTGTGAAAAGCACCTTTTTGCCGCTGTCAAGCGCATTTTTTATTTCACGGTATGCATAGTCTATATTGCTCTGGGCATACTTTGAATTTTTCAGCGGCTCAAGCTCTGACTTTGAGTTTATTATCACATGGGAAAGTCTGAATTTATCATCAAATGCCGCACCGCATACAAGACCGCCCTGATCGAGTATTTCCTCTGCAAGAACAGTGAATACGCCGCCGGATGAGCTTTTAAGGCGTATATCATCTTCAGCCATGACCGCAAATATTTTGGGAACATCTTTATTTTTATACTGAGTATTCAGAGCAGGACATTTTCCGGTACATTCTCCGCAGTCGATACATTTATCGTTATCAACCCAAGGCATGAGGAAACCTTCCTCATTATACTGCATTTTCACAGCATCGACAGGACATACATTCATACATGCCGAACATCCTGTACATATAATGTCAGAAACACTCATTACATTATTTTTCATTGTAAGTACTCCTTTTACTGTTTATGTGTCTGCACAGCAAAGTATATCACAGATACCATATCTGCAAAGACTTTCTATAACATTTTCATCTATTCTTTCCCCCGGCATAACAACAGGAACTCCGGGAGGACACGGACATGCACTCTCAGCCGAAACAAGCCCGTAAGAATTTCTGACAGCCACCCTTTTGGTTTTTGAAAAGACAGCCTCCCCCGGCATCATTACACGTTCCGGAAGAAATATCTTCTCAGGCATTCTGTTCCTGCTGTTTCCGCAAAGAGAACCGACAGCGGATTCAAGTCTTTCAAAGTCCTTTTCACTGTTGAACGGCGTACATATAAATACCGCATTATCACCGTCACAGAATTCAGGCTCTATATTAAAGCTATGGAAATACTCTGTCTGCCCATTGGAAGAAATTCCTGCACATGAAGTATTTATACATACCCTCAGCGGATCGCAAAGTCCCGACGGCATAACAAGCCCTCTTTCCGCCGCAAGAGATTTTATTTTCCCGACTCTTTCTTCAAGCATGGAATATTCGTTACTCCGGCTTTCAAGATAGTCACAGCATATGTCTATTGAAGCCATTACTATATATGAAGGACTTGTAGAACCGAAAAGTGCCATAGTCTGTTTTGCATGTTCCGCACATTCTTCATCAGCAATATTAAGCACTGCTCCACCTGTAAGCACAGGCAATGTCTTATGAAGCGAACATGCCGACATATCCGCACCCAATGCTATCGGATGCAGATTTTCACTGCCGAATGCAAGGTGTGAACCGTGAGCGTTGTCAACAAGAAGAAGCTTTCCGTATTTATGACACACCTCTGCAAGTCCTTTTATATCTGATATTTCGCCGTAATAATCGGGACTTGTGACATAAAGTGCCGCCGTATCGGTATTCTCCGAAAAAGCTCTGTCTGCATCTTCAGCAGTTATCCTGCCCGTAAAAAAAGCACTGTCCGACTGCGGAATTATCCATACAGGCTCTAAACCTGTAAGTACACATGTATTGACTGCACTTCTGTGTATGTTTCTTGCAAAGAGTATCTTTTTACCGTGTCTTGCCGCAAGAGTGAGCATTGTCTGTATGGCAAGCGTACAGCCTCCAGAAGAAATTAAAGTCCGTTTTGTTCCGAAAAGTCTTTCAAGTCTTTTTTCGGTATTCCGTATTATCCCGTCAGCCTCATAAAGTGAATCTGTATCCGGTAATTCCGTAAAATCCAGCCTTAAAAGCTCCTGCGGAAGTATATCCGAGCATTTATGTCCGGGTGTATGGAACGATGAAAGTCCCTTTTCCCTATGGCTCAGAAGTCCTTTATATATTGAAAGCTCCGCCATTATATCCCCCCTGAACTTATCTTTTTCCTTTACATTTATAATTATATCAGCAAATACATTATCTTTCAACCTGATTTTAGCATAGCACACGGAAATTAACTTTCTCTAAAAATAAACAATATGTCATCCTGAACGTAAGTGAAGGATCTTAAAAGTTTCTTCACTGCGTTCAGAATGACACACTAAGTGTTTTTATCGTTCTTTTCCGCTTCGCTGATTTTATACTGACCGCAAGTCACAACTCCCTCAGTCAGCTTCGCTGACAGCTCCCTCAAAGAGGGAGCCTTTTTCATATTCTTTTTAACGTATAGATCAGCTTATCAATATCATTCTGACTTGTAAAAATTGACGGCGATATTCGTACAGCACCGGTTTCAAGCGTCCCCATAGCACGATGTGCGGCAGGCGCACAGTGAAGTCCGGCTCTTACTGCTATCCCACGTTTGCTTAACTCTGCTGCGGCTGTTTCACTGTCCGTACCGTCAACATTAAAAGACAATATAGGAACGAAATACTCCGGTTCAGGCTCAGGCAGATAAAGCCTGATATTCTTCATTCCAGAAAGCTCTCTGTACAAACGCTTTATAAGCCTGAATTCATGTGCCGAAAGCTTTTCAGTACCGTTCCTTTTTACAAAATCTATACCTGCATGAAGTCCTGCTATACCCGATACATTCGGCGTTCCGCTTTCAAGCTTATCGGGAAGTACATCCGGCTGCTCAAATGACATTGAGCTGCTGCCTGTACCGCCTTCAATAAGGCTTTCAGGCACTGTATCACAGCCGACTATCAATATACCTGTTCCCATAGGACCGTAAAGCCCCTTATGACCTGCCGTACACAAAAAATCTATCCCGTTTTTCTGCATATCTATCGGCACTACACCTGCACTCTGTGCCGCATCAACAAGTATAAAAAGACCGTATTCATGTGCAAGTGCCGACAGTCTTTCCACAGGCAGCCTTATTCCCCATACATTTGATGCCTGTGTGCATATTATCATCCTTGTTCTCTGATTTATCGCCGCACGGAACGAGGCTATCGTTTTTTCATCA
>JBGVAQ010000162.1:0-1798 GCA_045224775.1 Acutalibacteraceae bacterium
ATTAACCGAGGCTGTTGAAACAGCAGAACGGAAACAGTTTATTCTGAATATAAATCCCCGTTCAGAATTGAGCAACGCCGTTAAACGTGATGCAGAACTATCTGATATACATAAAGCACTGACAGCACAAGGAAAAAAGGCGGCATATATCTGCGGAACGGGCGGTACAGGAAAAACCGAGCTTGCCCTGCAGTATGCGGAAACATACAGAACATACTACCACACCATACAGAAAGTAACCTACCGTAAAAATCTGTCAGCAACCATCTCCGCTATTGAAATTCGTAACGGAACAGCAGATATTGACAGTATTTGCACAATACTGAATGAAGCCGTTGGAGATATCCTGATTATCATTGATGATTTTAAGACGGCAGAAGGCGACAGTGCGGTTCTCAAAACACTTCTTGACAAGTCAGATGAAAGGGTTCGTTTCATTATTACATCACGGAACAGCGCTGATTGTCTGGACGGTATCGACAAATCTCTTTTCAAAATAAGTACAGACAACAAACCTTCCGTTGAACTCAGGAGAGAGATTACAAAAATAGTGCTTGAAGCTGCCGATCAAAAAGGACAGCCGTACTGTAATCAGATCATAGAATTTCTTGAAAGTGTCAATTATCATTTTCTGACAACTGCTGTTTTTGCCGATGCTTTAAGGGAATTTCCGTCAACACAGTATCAGTTTTTTTTCAATGATCTGAAGAACGGCATTTTTTCCCCGGATATGCCGTTCGATAATATAAGAAAAATCTTTAGCCGGAGGAGATTTACTCCGGCAGGAAAATATATTATGCGGAATGCTTTACTGTTGTCAGATGATGGTATGGCGGAAGAAGATTTTCTGCGGCTTATTGATGTAGAACAGAAAAAGTATTTTTGCAGCAACGCCGATTGTGATAAGCTTGTCAAAGGAAGCTGGCTCAAACGTGAACGGCGAAACGGAGAAAAATATATTATGATGCACCCGATCATCAAAGAGGTATGTTTCAATGAATTATGGCTTCAGGCAAAGGACGGTTTTGATCCTGATGTTTTCTGCAAGTTTGTCGGCAGTCTGAACAAACGTCTCTCTGACAGGTGGGACAACCCAAAAGACTATCCCAAAAACATGAAGGATACGGAAGATGATATTGACGTGGTCAATAATCTGTTTGAGTTGTTGTCCAGATCAGAAAATTCAAAAATGACAGTCACCCTGTCTGAAACTATGCGGTCTGAGCTGACAGATATCCTCAGCTATTATTCATATACCAACCAATATGATGAATGCTGGAAGGTATGTGAAACGTTGCTGAAAACAGACGGTCTGACAGCAGACGAAGCATATTCCATATACACGCATACGGCCAATATGCACGCCTTAGCGGCACCGTATATTTTGAACGATTCTCAGATATATTCACAACTGAAAGATCGTTTTCAACAATTAAGGGAAACTATCCTTTCATGGATACAAAAAACCGTCTCATGGGATTTTTGCAATGCTTCTGATGCGGTGGAATTATGGATTACACTGGCAGAGTGTTTATATGAAAAAGATAAAGAAACCGCTTTGTTTTATGCCAAACAAGCTTTACTGTTCATACCACAATACTGTAATGCTGCCCCGAAGACAGCCGTCAATATTCTGAGAACAGGTATTTTGTGCTTAAATTCGCAATGCGAAGATGAGGCAAACATCTGCCTGGAACTGCTTGACAGTATGCGCTCAAAGGATAAAGAGTATGAGCAGCTGAGGGGTGAGCGTGCCTCTGATTTTACGATGGACATGGATCATATTCCTTTGATCTGT
>JBGVAQ010000163.1:0-1400 GCA_045224775.1 Acutalibacteraceae bacterium
GTAACCATAACCTACTACTCTCCAACTACCATCAGAATCATGTAATACCGTCCAATTCCAGTTGTTTCTGTTACGATGCATATTTCCTGCAACCGGCTCTTTGAGCATATAGTAATCGCTTTCAAATATGATCGCTTCGGGATATTCTCGATGCCATTCCTGATCAAGCGTTTTTTCTTCATCATAAGAAAGCCTCAGCAGTACACATCCTCCAAAATTATTTTTGAAATACTGCTTGACTTCCTCGGCAGCTGCATTAATATCATTTTTACTGAAATTGCTTTGGTTTATAGTCTGCTCAGTATAAGTAAGATCGTATTTAGTAAACCAAGTATTTCCTCTTATAAAGAAAGAGTAGATAAACACAGTAGAGAGAATAAGAAAGATTGCTATAAAAGACAGTATTATATACTTCACTTTTTTCTTTCTTCTTTCCTTACTTGCTATTTCATTCCATATTTTTTCCTTTTTAGTATCAAGTGTATTCTCTTCCTGACTAACAGACGAATCGGCAATAGCTTTTACAAGTTCCTTGCATTTTTCACAGCTTCGACAATGTTCGTAAATAAACTCTTTCGTTTCTGAACTAACAAGACCTTCGGTATACAGAGGGATAAGGTCTTTAACCACACTGCAATCATTTTTCATTTGTATCACCTAATCTTTCTATAATTTTTATTCTTGCACGGTAATAGGTTACTCGTGCCCATGTTTCTGTTTTATTCAGAACGCAGGCAATATCCTTATAGCTCAATTCAGCAAACACTTTCAGAATGAACACTTCCTTGTATGGTTCTTCCAAATTATGAAGTAGCTTATGTATGGTAATTGCCATCGATTTATCCTGCACAATATTTTCAATGCGTTCAGATGCTTCTATATCGGTATATTCTTCAATTGGTTCTGACTTTTTTTGCTTACGGAGATACTGCAGGTATTCATTCTTTGCAATTTGACATAACCAAGTAGATATTTTACTGTCACCCTTGAAAGTCGAGATTTTAGAAAAGGCTTTCAGAAATGTTTCAGAAGTAAGGTCTTCCGATATGGTTTCGTTCTTTGAAAGTGAAAATAAATATCCATAAACGATTTTGTAGTTTTCTTCATAGAGTTCCTCAAAAAGCACTTTATCACCTCCACTATCAATATGATACACGAAAACTTGAAGTGTTACAAATAAAATTCAATATTTTTTGTCATATAAACGGTATAGTCTAAGGGTACTACCAATTATCGGAACAGGAGTATTAAAGTCGGTGCAACTCCGGCTGTTCCGTTTTAAGCTGTTCATTGGAACGGCTTTTTTATTTCAACTAAGGAGATGACAGATTTATGCAAGCGTATTTCAGACTGAATAACAGTATTCTTGACTGCGGACTGACACCAAACGAATTGAAAGT
>JBGVAQ010000164.1:0-1914 GCA_045224775.1 Acutalibacteraceae bacterium
ACTGCAAATTACTGTTGTTTGTGCAGATGAGTTGTACTTTTAATTGTATTCTGTGTAAAGGATAAGACCTACAGTATACAGGTCATACTTTGATGTGTATTCACTAATCTTCGCAAGACACTCAACCGCAATGTGCTTTTTGTCTTCATCCGAGAACTGATCGAGCCGAACATTATTATCTGCCCATATTACCAGTCCTTTTTCAGGGTATGACGGAAATCCGTCCAGCAAATGATACTGACTATATACAACAATAGTCTGACTACTGTTCAGATAAGTTGCATTGATACCCGTGATGTCTGCAAAGTCATCTAATGTAGCATTGGAATTTACAGACTTGATTTCACTTAGAATTCTTTCCAGAACGATTTCATCAGAGATGATCAATCCCATACCACCATAAATTCTTTCACGTACCATCACACACTACTCCTTTACTAATGTAGAGTTTGTCAAGCCATGATGAGGTAAAGTATTTTGGGGTAAACCATATATTTTCACCTACATCGCAGTTTGTAATAGGATCTGTCAATGAATTGCCTATCTTTACATATCCGGCAGCTCCAATAAGACTCAGCTGTATGTAGCACATCTTAGCTACTACCGGATCAAGATCCTGTCCCACAAACAAAACCTTATCAGTATAATCTTCTCTCGTAACGGTTTTAAAAGCATTTGCAAAAGCAAGCAGCATAACTCCCGATCCACAGGTTGGATCACATACTGAAACATAACCTTTTTCAGCAAGCTCGGATCCCGTATCATCAGAGATGTTCAACCTAGCCATCATTTCTGCAACGTGCCACGGTGTAAAGAATTGTCCTTTCCAGCCGTTGCCAAAATCAAGACCCATGTACAAAGAACCAAGAAAGTCCTGAGCCGGATTTCCCATATATGATTCCATCAGACACGCAAACATATCAATAAACAAAGCCTGTTCTTCTGTCGTGTACATATCGAACAGATTCTGGTACTGATTTTCTCTTGCAAGTCGGATATCTTCACGCGGTTCTCTTGCGTTAGACAGCGAAATAGCTGTCAGTTCAATGAAATCTGTCCAAACCTTCCAAGTGGAATACCTGTATGACAGTTTTTCAAGAGCCTTGATGAATTTCTTGCCGGTTTCTGTTCTCGGAGCAAAAGCTCTTAGTTTCATATTATTTTTCCTCCTTAATTACTCCGTTCAGAATTGATTTCTATTGTAAGACCGTATTTCTTTGCTACATCGGCATTAACGATAATCTTATCGTTTTTGATGTTGATAAGTTCTTCTTCCGTGCCATAGTATGTTTTACCGGATCTTCTTATCATCATTTCTGGAATTTCGTATGACACAATTACAGTGTCCATATTTATTTTTCTTTTCTGAAGCATTGTGTTATTTCCCCTCCTTGATGACACAATAGCCATCCGGAATATTTTTGTTTGGTATATAAGAATGTCCTTCAGGATTATACCAAAAAGGTTTCTTGAATTGAAAAGCCGGAGCATACTTTACATATCGCTTTGTTCCATCGACTCTTTCGAATTCGATCACACTGCCTACCGGAAGATCATTCAAAGCTTTTCTTAGCTTCCGGTGTTTTCTGCACCCGTCTCTCCATTTTTGAGCGAACTCACTTGTGGTAGGGGAGAGCAGTTTCAGTATTGATTCCGGACAGTCATAGCAGAAAGGTCCGCAGGTTTCGTCCATGTCTTTGTATGAGAAGTTATAGTAGTCTTTAGAGTCTACTGACGTAAGAAAAACAACACCAAAAGTATGCTGTTCGTTTTCAGGAACATCTTCTTGTTTTTCTCCGTTATATCTTTTCAGTCCTGTCACGGCAGCATAGTACACACTGCCTATCATAGTAGATTTCTCAAGACGGTAAAACCCTTCGTTCAATCCCTCTGTAAAGTATGCATCGCATTCTG
>JBGVAQ010000165.1:0-9672 GCA_045224775.1 Acutalibacteraceae bacterium
GTATGAAGTATCTGCTTTCCGCTATCGGAAAGCTTTTTCATTAATCCTTTGTCGATAAGCCTTGTATTGCATATTACCTTATCCCCGATAAGACAAGCATTAAGACAAGGTGCTTTAGCTGTAACCGGCATCTCTGTATAGGTTACTGACATTCCCTCGGAAACAAGTCTGTCACGCAATACAGGTGATATATTCCTCGATACATATATCTGCTCATTACCGACATGAAAAAGGCTCATATCCGCATGTGCGGATTCAGAGCCTTCAACGCTGTCAAGTCTTTGGGAAATTATCGTGCGTATTCCAAGCCTTTGCAGCTCATTTACTATATCCGGAACAAGCTCCGATATAACCGCACATTTTACTTTTCTTTCCGGTATATTAGGTTTACTTACAAACTCTTCTGACATATATCACACCCACATTCAATGCATATTGTACATTGCACATTGTACATTGTACATTGCACATTGCACATTGCACATTGTACATTGCACATTGTACTATGCATATCTTAAAGCGTCAACAGGCTTAAGCTTTGATGCTTTCATCGCAGGATAGATACCGAATATCACTCCAACGACAATCGAGAACACTGTTACAGTCAGCATTATACCAAAATCAGGCTTTAACGTCAATCCCACTATAACAGCCCCCAACCAAGAAACAAACGTGCCGAATGCTATCCCGACAATGCTTCCCGTCAGCGTAAGAAGAGCTGCTTCTGCAAGAAATTCTGAAATGATATATATTTTCGGTGCGCCGAGAGCTTTTTTTATGCCGATCTCCTTCGTCCTTTCGCTCACGGCTACAAGCATGACATTCATTATTCCAAGTCCTGCAACAAACAGTGATATTACTCCCACAGCCGTAAGCACAAGCGTGAATATATTTATAAGGTTGCTTATGCTTTCCTTTTGCTTTGAAAGGTCTGTTACAGTATATGCTCCTTTGCTGCCCGTACTTCTTTCGAGAGTCTTTATTATAGAAGTCGCTGCACTTTCACTGTCTGCATTTTCTTTCAGCCTTACGGCTATTTGTGTATAATTGCTGCTGCCGAGATTTTCCTGCATAGTGGTATATGGAAGATAAACAAAGTTCGGAATATAACTGCCCATCATGTTCTGTAAAATGCCGCCGCCCGTCTTTATAACTCCGATTATCTTATACTCCGAACCTGTAGAACCGCTGTTTATAACCATTGTCTTTCCTGTCACACGATCTGTCCCGAAACAGCTTTCCGCAAGCGTACTGTCTATCATACATGTCTTTGACGCTGAAGATATATCACCCGAATTAAGAAACCTGCCGTTAAGAATTTTCAGGTCTATAGTTTCCTTTGCACTCTTATCTATTCCCCAAAGGAAAACAGGATTTTTCTTTCCCCTTATATATGCATCTGTTGATTCAAACATGAGCGGCATTGCGTTTTCTACAAACGGAAGTGCTTCTATTTCCGAAAGCTCATTACCTGCAAGTGAAGCCGACTGCTTTTTAAGAGTGACGGAAAGACCTCCCATTCCAAGACTGTTTACTTCATTTACAAATGCGGAATTTCCCAGACTGCTTATATTATTTATTATGATAACAGATGCTGCTCCTATTATTATACCCAGCAGCGTCAGCATCGTTCTGCCCTTTTTCCTGAAAAGTGTCCTTACCGAACCCGTTATTATATCAAGCATCACTATTCACCACATGCTGTTTTATTATTACGTTCTGCCCTTCGGATATATCCTCTTTACTGTCAATTATAATATCTCCGCTTTTAAGACCGTCAGATATTTCTGCACCGTCCTTGTATTCCCTGCCTGTTTTTATATATTTTTTTATCGCCCTGTTATCTTTCATAAGAAAAACAAAATCTCCGTTATCATCCGTGCGTATCTGCTCATACGGCAGCACAAGCACATCCTTATCTGTCGAGGTTATTACCGAGCATGATGCACTATAGCCTGCACGGAGATTTTCTGTCGGCTCATTACTGTCAAGCGTTACAGTTACCTCGACTGTCGTTTCCCTTCCGGTAAGTCCGCTTGTCTGTTCGGCTTCATCGGCTACTGCTGTGACTTCTCCGCTGAATTTCCTGTCAGGCATGGCAGTGAATGATATCTCGGCTTTCTGTCCCGTTTCTATCAGTCCTATATACAACTCATTTATATCAACAGGTATTTCGAGTGTATTTGTATCGGTTATCTTCATTACAACTGCATCTTTTTTTATGATATCATCCTCGTGTATGGAAAGGTCTGTAACCGTCCCATCAGTATCAGAATATACTGCTTCGGGCGTACAGTATTTTTTTGCTTCGGCTATTATTCCCGATGCGTCATTACTGCCTGTCATAGAACCAAGCAACGCACTTATACTTTCGTCCGAAAGCATTGATGTATATGACTCATCGGCTTTGTATATCGTGTAGAGTATATCTCCGCTCTTTACCGTATCACCGTTTTTTACATTTATCTCTCCTGCAATTCCGCTGTAATATGAGCGGATATTTTTACCTGAAGAATATCTCAGCCTGCCGCTCCCTGTTACTGTATTATCCATATCATGCGTCTTTATAACAAATGTTTCCGCTTCATATATCCCGCCTGCCGTTAAAAAGCCCGACATGATTATCATTCCCACTATAACTGCCGTTACCGAAAATAAGTATAAATATCTTTTCATTTCTCACATCTCCCCATTTGTTAGTATCTGCTTTTTAACACAAATTATCAGTTTTTTATTTTTTTGCCGGTTTGAATATTTTGTAAATCATCAGATATTGATTATTAATTATAATTATGGTAAAATCATTGTATTCAGATTATAGAAATGGGTTGAGAAAAATGATAGGTGTTATAGACTACGGTGCAGGAAATCTGCAAAGCGTTGTAAAAGCTCTGAATTTCATCGGCTGTGAATGCTTCATAACCGACAGCAGAGATGAGCTTATGAAGGCTGACGGTGCAATACTCCCCGGTGTAGGCTCATTTGCAGATGCTATGGACTGCATGAGAAAATCGGGTGCAGATATTGCCGTGCGTGACTTTATAGACAGCGGCAAGCCTTTACTTGGTATATGTCTCGGCTTACAGCTTCTCTTTGACGGAAGTGAAGAAAGCCCCGGCGCAAAAGGTCTTGGTCTGCTCAAGGGCAGTATTACAAAAATACCGAATAATAACGGTACTCTTAAAATACCTCACATGGGCTGGAATTCTCTCGACATAAAAAAGCATGACGGTATATTCAAAAATATACCGCAGGATGCTTATGTATACTTTGTACATTCATATTTCCTCAAAGCCGAAAGTGAAGATATAGTTGCCGCAAGAACTGAATACGGTGTCAGCATTGATGCCGCTGTTGAATACAAAAATATATATGCTACTCAGTTCCATCCGGAAAAAAGCGGTCAGGTCGGCTTACAGATATTAAGAAATTTTGCAGAGCTTGCAGGAGGTAAATAATAATGTACGCAAAAAGAATAATACCGTGTCTTGACGTTAAAGACGGCAGAGTTGTTAAAGGAACAAGCTTTGTAAATCTTCGTGATGCAGGCGATCCTGTCGAATGTGCAAAAATATATGACAGAGAGGGTGCGGATGAGCTTGTACTCCTTGATATTACTGCATCAAGTGATGCAAGAAATATAATTGTCGATATAGTAAGAGCTGTTGCAGACAGTGTGTTTATTCCATTTACAGTCGGCGGCGGCATACGCACAGTTGATGATTTTACAGCTATACTCCGTGCAGGTGCCGACAAAGTATCTGTAAACAGTGCTGCAATAAAAAATCCCGATATAATTGATCAGGCGGCTTACAAATTCGGCAGTCAATGCGTTGTCACCGCTATTGATGCAAAAAGGCGTAACGGTGGCGGCTGGGATGTTTTCATTCACGGCGGCAGGATAAATACAGGCATAGATGCTGTTGAATGGGCTGTCGAGGCTGAAAAACGAGGCGCAGGCGAGATACTTCTCACAAGCATGGACTGTGACGGAGTTAAGAACGGATATGACCTTGAGCTTACAAGAGCCGTTTCTGAAAGTGTCGGCATACCTGTTATAGCTTCCGGCGGTGCAGGTAAGCTTGAACATTTCTATGATGCTTTTACCGAAGGCAAAGCCGATGCTGTTCTTGCGGCTTCACTTTTCCACTTTGGCGAAATAGCTATTCCTGATCTAAAAAACTATCTCTCAGAAAAAAACATTCCGGTAAGAAAATGATAAACATTAAAGCGGCTGATGAAAAATTCATTCAGCCGCTGTTTAATTGTATAAGATAAAAATATTCCCGCAGCCTTTCGGATACGGGAATATAATTTTACTTATTATTCTTTATCATTTTCATTTTTTGGCTTTTCATCTATCTTTGACCTTACAACTGTTTTGGAATCTCCGGCATTTGCACCGGATTTTACAGCTTTTTCCTGTTCCTTCTTTTTGCGCTTTGTAACACCAAAGAGAACCATGAATACAAGTGCAACAGCCATCACACCCGCTGCAATAAAGGTTATCGTTTCACCTGTTTTTACATGATCGGAAGGACTATCCGGTCCGCTTGGATGCGGTCCCGGCTCAAGATCGGTTACAGCCGTGAATATCCATTTGAATATCGTTTCACCCTCTATGTGAGACTTTCCTGTTTTTTCACGAACGATGGTAGTGCCTTCACTGTCAACTATCCTTGCACCGTTATCTACCGCAAACTCACCGTGATCTACATTATTCGGCCATACTATATCGACCTGCATAATACGTGATTCACCGGAATGGTAATATCCGAGAGACAACGGAGTCTGTCTTATATCAGGCTCACCCTCACCGGTTATTTTGCCCTTATAGATAACCGCACCGTCAAGATAAACGGTACATATACATTCTTCCTCAAGATTTATTTCGCCTCTTGTAGATATTCTCTGTGCATTAAAGAAGATACGATATGCGGCATCCTCACGCAGATTCATGATCTGTATCTTTTTGGTATAAACTTCATTAGCCTGCATTCCCTCAACCTCGAAGAAATATTCTCCGTTTTCACTTACAGAACGTCCTGCATCATCAAGTACAACAAGTTTTTCAGGCAGACCGGCAACTGTACCGGCACGAAGCTCATCGGCGAATACTGTAGTAACACAAATACTGCATATCAAAATTGCCGCAAGCAAAACTCCTATTATTCTTTTGATCGCCATTTGCATACGGCAGATCTCCTTTTTCCATTATTTTTTTTTGATATATTCTGCATCTTCTCATAAATAAAATTAAAAGTCCCGTATGCTTTTTCTGTATATCAGAAAAAATGGGACTGAAATCATAAAAACTACAAAACAGACACAAACATACTTTCAAATATATAAAATCCTGTTATAAAACAATTATACACAACTTTTAGTAAAAATCAAGTCATTTAAAGAAAAAAACACAAAAACATTTTTCACACTTTGTTTTTTTTATACAAAATACAAATTTTATTTCATCTTATAATTAAAAAAGTCAAAATAATGCTAATTGTGAATTATTTGTTATTGGTTGCCTGACCTTATATCCTCCGTAAAAAGTCAGACATATCTCATTTTTACTTACTGCTTCTACTTTTGATACAAGTTCAGCTATAACTTTTTCGTCATAGCTATAAAGCGGCGAAAGACCTTCCATAAGCTTTTCCGCAGATTTTTCTTTCAACCTGATACGTCGATATTCACTCTGTTTATATCTAAGCTCCTCAAGTTCATCTGAAAACTCACTTTCACGTCTGTTAAGCTGTCTGAGAATATTTCCTGTTTCCTCGAATGCGTCACTGTTTATTCCCGAAATTATACTGTCCCTCTGACGCTCTATTTCTGCAAGCTCAGACATTATCTCTTTTATACGTTTTTCGGCCGCCTTCATATCATTTTCTTCAATACACAATTCTGATTCATTATTTCCAATGTTTTCAATAAATTTATTCACAGCCGCAATTATTGCTCTCTGAAGTACGTCTTCATGATATGACGGAGATTTCGGACATTTTTTTCCTTCCATGCGGTTCTTACATCTCCATACACCCTGTTTTTCTCCCTTGAGCATCCATGTTGTACGCTTATAAAAACCGCCGCAGTACGGACAGACAAAAAGTCTGCTCAGGCAATACTTTGTACTGTATCTTACCCTGCTCCTGCTTTTTTTGGCATCACGCCTTCTTCTTTCAAGTTCCAGACGCACAGCATCGTATGTTTCCCTGTCAATTATGGCTTCATGACAGTCCTGTACAAAATACATCGGCTTCTGACCTGTGTTTTTTGCCCTGTCATGCGTTATACAGTTCACGGTATATGTTTTCTGCATAAGTGCATCCCCTGCATATTTCTCGTTCTTCAATATCTGATAAACATTATTTCTTTTCCATACAGTACTTCCGTTTCGTCTTTTTGCATTTATGTCTGTAAGCTTCTGTGCTATCTCAGTCGGTGTATATCCTTCTGCATATCTCCTGAAAACATCTCTGACTATCTCTGCTTCATCATCTACTATATATGGTCTGCCGTCAGTGCCCAGCCTGTAGCCGAGCATCTGACGGAGCTGATACCTTACATTTCCTTCACGGAATGATTTTTCTATTCCCCATGTTACATTCCTGCTTATTGATTCGCTTTCAGCCTGTGCAAATGACGCATACAGACTTATCGCAAATTCCGAACTCATCGAGCTTGTATTTATATTTTCCTTCTCAAATATTACCGTTACACCGAGCGACCTCAGTTCCCTTACATAATCAAGACAGTCAACAGTATTACGTGCAAAACGGCTTATGCTCTTGCATAAAATTATATCTATCTTACCTTTCCTTGCCGCCTTTATCATTTTATTGAACCCTGTTCTGTTTTTCGTAGCAGTACCGCTTATGCCTTCATCTGAAAATATGCCTGCAAACTGCCATTCGGGAGAATTATTGATATACTCAGTATAATAACTTATCTGTGATTCATAAGAATTCTTCTGATTGGCTTCATCTGTCGAAACACGGCAGTATGCCGCTACTTTCAGCATATTTTCACACAAGGTATATTTTAACTCTTTCTTTTTTGCAGGTATCACCATAACATTTCCCGAAACGGCTGCTGTATTCATCAGTCTTCCTCCTTCTGTATTATGCAGGAATATTTCTTTGATGCAAGCTTCAGTATCATTTCAAGCACTTCTTTACTTTCCGCTTTCCTGTTTCTGATCATTTCCGAAACTGACATTTCAATATCGCTGATCTCGTCACTTTCTTTATACTCAAAACTCATCTTTTCTGTATATTCAACAGTTCCTTCACCATTTGCACACTGCCTGCGTATCGGCTTATCTTTCATCCTGTCGATACACGAAAAAATCTCCGCATCAACTATCGCAGGATAATTCTTATCCCCTGCATATATTTTTTTATAAAGTATCGCACTTACCTTTTTTATCGATTTATCCTTTGTATCGGAAAAGAACGGCTGTCTTTCATCATAGAGCTGTTTTCCTATCGCACTTACGCCTTCACCTTTTATGCGCATTTCATATATCCGTCTTACAACAGACGCTTCTTCTTTATTTATAACTTTCTTTCCGTTTTCCACCCTGTAACCGAATGGTATATATCTCTTTTCCATTATAAAATCTCCCTGAGTTTCAGACCGCCGATCAGTTCAAATTCTATTGCCATACCATCAGACACAACATTAAGAAGTATCTCATCTGCAATATTTTCATTTATCTCTCTTGTTATAACCGAATAAAGTGAACCGAGTTTTTCCGAAGTCTTAATACTGTTGTTTTCAAGCCTTTCGAGCTGTTTTTTGATAATATCAAGTTCTGCATTCAAAGGTACCTCCGCACCTGCAAGCTTTTCAGCCGTAAGACAGCCGTATGAACAAAGTGAGTACAATGCATATCTTCTGTCAAGAAGTTCTCCCTCTCTTGCCCTCAGTTCACATAACTCATCATTTATTATACCGTTCTCTAAAAGCTCACACTGTATTATACACGGAAGTATTATCTCATCCGCAAATCTTCTTAGCTTGAAGCACAGTCTTCTCCATGCAAGATGATATTCATTGTCAAAAAATACGGGATTCAAACACGGATTTACAGTATCATATTTTCCCGAACATCTCCATACTGCTTTGTTTCTTTTTATATAATAATACGAGCGTCCGCAGGTACATTTCGTTTTGCCTCTGAATATCGAAGAATACATTTTATGTGCATGTCTTGTATTGCGTTCACGAAGCTCCTGTACAGCAACAAAATCCTTACGGCTTATTATCGCAGGCAGACAGTCACGTATATAATAGCTGTCACGTTCTCCTTTGTTTATCATCCACTTTTTGCCCATGAACTCCGAGTACGTTTTCTGCCAGCAGATATCTCCGATATACTTTTCCTGTTTGAGTATTTTCAGTATAGTCACATTGTTCCAAAGTATTCCTGTCGGTGAAAGTATTCCCTCGTCATTGAAAACCGAGGCTATCCTCTTTGCACCCATTCCCGAAAGATAAAGGGAATATATCCTTCTGACTATATCTGCCGCTTTATCATCTATCACAAGTTTTCCGTTTGTTTTTGTATAACCAATCGGCACTCGTGCAATGCCAAATGTACCCGATGCCATTTTCCGCTTTATGCTCCATCTTATATTTCTTGATATAGATGCCGACTCCTCCTGTGCAAGCCCTTCAAGTATGGATATCATTATCTCGTCCGATACACATCGGGTATCTATACCCTCTTTTTCAAAAAGAACACTTGTACCGAGATTTTTTAACTCTCTTAAAGTACTCAGACATTCTCTTGTATTACGTGCAAATCTGCTGAGTGATTTTGTTACTATCCTGTCAAGCTTACCTCTGCGGCAGTCTTCAATCATCCTGATAAATTCAGTTCTGTCAGAAATTGTTGTTCCGCTGCACATATCCGCATATATCTCAACAAGCTCCTCGTTTCCGGAATATCTGTACTGCCTCCTGAAATAGTTCACCTGTGAATTGTAAGAATGCTTCTGCTCCTTGTTTTCTGTTGATACTCTGCAATATGCGCCTACCCTTGTTTTCCTGCCGGCAGATATACCTGCCGGTTCTATTACCGTCAGCTTTTTCAATTTTATCCTCCTTAAAAACTGCAAGTATCATCAACACGCCAATTATCTCCGCGGCAATAAATTTTGTATCAAACGATCCTTGTATTCGATAAATGCACGGATGCTTTGTCCGGCGGAGAAATTATAAACCGCTGTTGTGAAAAATGTCAAGTGACATCTGAACACTAACAATTTTAAATATTTGTGTAATTTCAGGTCACTATTCTTTTAAATAAAGAATGTCAACAATGAATGATAAATGCGTGTATTACTGTAAACGGTAATTTTCCGATAATGAAACTTATGTCAAACGTTTTGTCAAAATATTAAAAAACAAAAAACCGATGTCATGTTTTTTATTGTAAGCCTAAAAAAACACCGCACAAAAAATGTACGGTGTTTCCACTCACTTTTTAAAAGCGATATATCCAAATATTTTGATTTAATATCATATTTTTTTACTGTTTTTGAGAATGTGATTTCATTTGCTTCTGTTCTCAGCCGCCTTGTTTTTTCTTATCTCGCTTACTCTTTTTGCATAATATCTGTCACTTACTGCTTTAGCTGTCGGTCTTGCAAAAATACCTGC
>JBGVAQ010000166.1:0-6001 GCA_045224775.1 Acutalibacteraceae bacterium
GGCAAAACGTCACGTTTTGCAACATTACCTCTTCTTGGCACTTTACTTCCCTCCTTCACATTTGTGATTTCATAGGTACTCGAAAGGACTTTGCTTCCGTATTGCCGTACAGAGAGGCATAAATATATATAAAAATACATCTCTGTATTGCACTATCTTTAAAAACGTAAATCCTTAAGAATGTTTTTGGTTTCCGTATTGGGATGAAGTCACGGAATTACTTCTTACCTGCCTTAGGACGCTTTGCACCGTACTTAGAACGAGCCTGCATACGCTTTGCAACACCCTGTGCGTCGAGTGTACCTCTTATGATATGGTAACGCACACCGGGGAGGTCCTTAACACGTCCGCCTCTGATAAGAACAACGCTGTGCTCCTGGAGGTTATGACCTACACCGGGGATATAGGATGTTACTTCTATACCGTTGGAGAGTCTTACTCTGGCGATCTTTCTGATAGCTGAGTTAGGCTTTTTAGGTGTAGCTGTCTTAACAGCAGTACAAACGCCTCTCTTCTGAGGTGAATTCTGGTTGATAGCTCTGCGCTTCTTTGAGTTCCAGCCCTTGAGAAGTGCGGGAGCCTTGGCCTTCTTTTCAGAAACCTCTCTGCCCTTACGGACCAACTGGTTAAATGTTGGCAATTCTTGCACCTCCTTGCATATTTTATATATGTTTAACAGCGGTATTTCTGATACTGCCGGTAAACGCCGGATTGTTGATTTTCACTGTATTTATCAACATTTCATGTTAAAAAACGTATGACCTTTACAGTAAAATATCATCTCACAGGTACTATGCCTGCAAGTATTCATTTTACCATAAAGGTCAGTCCTTTGTCAAGCTTTTTAATTTTTTTCCGAAAATTATTTATGTATTATCTGCATTGAAACGGTACTCTTTCGGAGTGAGATGAAATTTCTTTTTGAATATCCTGTTGAAGTATGAAAGGTTGGTTATGCCTATGCTGACAGCCACCTCAGTTATCCTCATACGTGTTGTAAGAAGAAGATTTGCGGCAATATTCAGACGGTAGTCGTTTATGTATTCGATACAAGTCATACCCATATATTTTTTGAAGAAACGCATGAAATAATGCTTGCTGAGATTGACTGTTTCTGCAAGCTCCTCTATGGTTATAGGGTACATATAATTTTCGCCTATGTAGTCGAGGATTATTTTTACGCTCTTTGTTGTGCCTGCCTTTACGGTATTTGTATTATCCTCACTTTCAAGGAAATATCTGAAAAGCAGATTGAACATACCGAAAAGCTCGGACTTCAATCTCAGTTCAAAACATTCCTCTTTATCCGAATAAATACGCATTATTGTAAGCACTTTTTCCTTGAGTTCATCATAATGCAGATCGCCCTGAGAGATAACTACGGGAACGATAAATCTGTTTTCCGTAAACGGTGTGAAATACTTTATAGAGCAGGCATCCGTATTGTTTCCGGTAACGATGCTGAGATCGAAAAGCACACTTCTGAAAATGGCACGTTCATCATCATACTGTCTGAACGAATGGAGAATACACGGCGGAACTATAATTATATCGCCTTTTTTTACATGATAGTTTTCAAAATCAATAGTTTCAATATATTCTCCCTTATCGACATACACTATCTCCATTTCATTATGCCAGTGCATAGGAAATGTTGTATAAAAATCCGGTAAAAAAGTTTTACACACTACAAACGGAAGTAAAAAGTCACCCTTTTGTCCCGTTTCTTTCAAACTCAGAATCTCTTCTTGCTGCATTTCAATACTCCTTTTTCTTAAAAAATTTCAAAGAACCCCTGAATACTTTCCTTTTTCTTATCTTTTTCATACGGCAGAAGTGAATTTTTGCAGGAAAGATATTACATTTCAGTAATATATAGCGGGACATTTTAGTGCATATAAGCCGTCTGAACATAAACCTGAAATTTTTCGGGTTAATGTATAATAATGCTTTTTTATTCAGTTGACAATATATTAAATGATGTTTTTTATCATTATAATATCTATTACTTAAAATGTCAACCTATTAATACCAAATATTGAGGAATTTTTTGTATATTTTTTGTTTTATTATTTGTTATAAATAACTATTTTTTCAAAATATCACAGATATGAAAGGCACGATTATGATACGATTTTTTATACATTTTCTCTTGTATGAAATGATAAAGTATGCTAAAATAAAGCGTATATAAACCGGACATTTTACTTTAACTCAATAATCTTTTTCTTTTGAAAGGAATGTATCATAAATGTATAAAATTGTAAGAAAATTATCCCTGAACCCTACTGTTTCCCTTATGGAAATAGAAGCTCCTCTGATAGCCAAAAAGGCTGAGCCGGGACAGTTCATTATTTTCAGAGCCAAGGAGGACAGTGAGCGTGTTCCTCTTACTATCGCTGACTTTGACCGTGAAAAAGGTACGGTAACTATTATATATCAGATCGTCGGCGCTTCAACCATGGAGCTTGATTCTCTTAACGAAGGTGACTGCCTGCATGACTTTGTTGGTCCTTTAGGCTGTCCGAGTGAAACAGACGGTCTTAAAAAAGTTGCCGTCATAGGCGGCGGCGTTGGCTGTGCCATTGCATATCCTATAGCTAAAAAACTCCATAACCTCGGCTGTGAAGTACACAGCATTGCCGGTTTCCGCAACAAAGATCTCGTTATCCTTGAAGATGAATTCCGTTCCGTAAGCGATATTTTAAAAATAATGACAGATGACGGAAGCTACGGTGAAAAAGGTCTTGTAACAAACGCTCTCGAACAGCTTATAAAAGACGGCAACCAATACGATGAAGTCATAGCAATAGGTCCGCTTATAATGATGAAATTCGTTTGCCGGCTCACCAAAAAATATGATATTAAAACTATAGTAAGCATGAACCCTATAATGATAGACGGAACAGGTATGTGCGGCGGCTGTCGTCTTACAGTAGGCGGTAAAACAAAGTTTGCATGTGTTGACGGTCCTGATTTTGACGGTCATCTTGTAGATTTTGACGAGGCTATGCACAGAGGTACTATCTACAAGGATTTTGAAGTTCATGCCCGTGAAGCGTCATGCAACCTTTTCAAGCAGGAGGAAAAATAATAATGTCTGTACAGAGAAATAACGATCCTAAAAAATGTCCGATGCCCGTTCAGGAGCCTGACATCAGAAAACGCAACTTTGACGAGGTGGCTCTCGGCTATACATACGAAATGGCTGTAAACGAAGCAAAAAGATGCCTTAACTGCAAGCACAAGCCTTGTACTACCGCCTGTCCCGTTTCAATAAATATACCTGCATTTATAGAAAAAGTCGCTAATGAGGATATGGAGGGCGCTTATCAGATAATCTCACAGTCAAGCTCTCTCCCTGCTGTATGCGGCAGAGTATGCCCGCAGGAAAAACAGTGTGAAAGCAAATGTGTAAGAGGAATAAAGGGCGAAAGCGTCGGTATAGGCAGACTTGAACGCTTTGTCGCAGACTACCACAGGGAACACTGCAAGGATGCGCCCGAAATGCCCGTTCCTAACGGTCATAAAGTCGCAATAATCGGCGCAGGTCCGAGCGGTCTTACAGCGGCAGGCGATCTTGCAAAACTCGGATATAAAGTCACTGTTTACGAAGCACTTCACCTTGCAGGCGGTGTTCTCGTTTACGGTATTCCCGAATTCAGACTTCCTAAAATAATAGTCCAGAAAGAAATAGAAAACCTCAAGGCTATCGGCGTTGACATAGAAACAAATATGGTTATCGGAAAGATACTCACCGTTGACGAGCTTTTTGACATGGGCAACGAGGCAGTATATATCGGCAGCGGCGCAGGATTGCCAAGATTTATGAACATCCCCGGTGAGAGCCTTAAAGGTGTATATTCCGCAAACGAATACCTTACAAGGATCAACCTTATGAAGGCCTACAAAGAAAACAGCAAAACGCCTATCGGTCACGGCAAAAAGGTAGCCGTTGTCGGCGGCGGAAATGTTGCTATGGACTCCGCAAGATCTGCAATGAGAATGGGCGCTGATGAAGTCTATATCGTTTACCGCAGAGGTATGGACGAGCTTCCGGCTCGTAAGGAAGAAGTCGAACACGCTGTCGAAGAAGGAATCATATTCAAAACACTTACAAATCCCATTGAAGTTCTCGGAGATCAGGACGGCAAGGTATGCGGCATAAAGTGCATTGAAATGGAGCTTGGCGAACCCGATGCAAGCGGCAGAAGGAAGCCCATTGAAAAGCCTGACAGTGAATTTGTCATAGACGTTGACACAATGATAATGGCTATCGGCACAAGCCCGAATCCGCTCATAAGAAAAACCACTCCGGGACTTGAAGTAAACGCAAAGGGCTGTATTGTAACGGACGGTGAAAACGGTCTTACGAGCCGTGAAGGCGTATATGCCGGCGGCGATGCAGTTACAGGTGCAGCAACAGTCATACTTGCAATGGGTGCAGGAAAGGCTGCCGCAAAGGCGATACACAAGTATATTTCCGAAAAAGCTTAAAGCACAAAAAACAGGTACAGTAAACTTATCATAGCAATTACTGTACCTATTTTTATTTTTATCCTGCTGCCTGATAGAATCATTTACATATCTGATTTCATACACTTATTCCCATATACTCAAGAAGCTTATCCCAGTCTTTATAATTTATAACCTTATTATATTCATCCATCCAGACCTCAAATTTCTTCTCCTCTTTGATACACCCTTTATCATATAATTCAGCATAAAATGTAAAAAAGCCTTTTCCTGGTATACTTGTTTCTTTATTGACAACAAGTGCAGACAGCATAGGCGCTCCTATTTCACAGCACCAAAATGAAATATCTCCTATATAATCGGAAATTTGTCTGTAACCTACTGCATCACCAAGCAGATGGCAAAGATCGCTGTAAAAAATCACTGCATCTTTATGTTTTTTTCTTATTCTGTCCACCAATATTTTCGCAGCATCTTCGTGAATATTAGTAACTTCATAGCCTTCCATAGTTTTTCGCTCCTTTTTATATTTTTATCAAATATTATCACATATATTAAAATCTGTCAAATAGCACGAAAACATTTCCTCATATAACAAAATCCGCCGCAGAATTGCTCTGCGGCGGTTGTTTTTGTATGGAATCAGCTATAAGCCGATACGTAATCAGACTGCTCTTGTAACCTTACCTGAACGAAGGCAACGGGTGCAGACATTAACGCGTTTTGGGCTGCCGTTTACGATTGCTTTAACCTTAACGACGTTTGGCTTCCATGTTCTGTTTGAGCGTCTGTGTGAGTGAGAAACTTTGATACCAAATGTTACTCCCTTACCGCAAATTTCACATTTTGCCATTTTTTTGCACCTCCTTATGGTGTTAAAGTGAATATACCTTCACTGTTGTTTGTTGAATAAAAGTATGTTCAAGTAATAAGATTACTTAATCTCTACTTCAGCACCAACCTCAGCAAGCTTAGCCTTGATTGCTTCTGCATCGTCCTTGCTTACTGCTTCCTTAACAGGCTTCGGAGCCTCATCTACGAGAGCCTTAGCTTCCTTAAGTCCAAGACCTGTGATCTCTCTTACTACCTTTATAACCTTGATCTTCTCAGCGCCTGCAGCCTTGAGGATTACATCGAACTCTGTCTGCTCAGCGGCAGCAGCAGCACCCTCTACAGGAGCAGAAACTGCAACTGCAGCAGCTGCGGATACGCCAAACTCTTCTTCTACAGCGTGTACGAGCTCTGAAAGCTCAAGAACTGTAAGACCCTTTAATTCTTCAACAATAGCTGTTACTTTCTCTGATGCCATTTTTATTTACCTCCAGATTTTGAGATTTGTGTTTTTTATTATGCTTCAGCAGCTTCTGCCGGAGCTTCCTCGCCGTTCTTATCAACAATAGCCTGTACAGCTCTTGCGAAAGATGCGATAGGTGCCTGAAAAGCACCAAGTACATTTGCAAGCAAAACTTCTCTTGAAGGAAGCTTTGCAAGGCTCTTGATCTTTTCAAGGCTTATTACCTCGTTA
>JBGVAQ010000167.1:0-5090 GCA_045224775.1 Acutalibacteraceae bacterium
ATAGAGAAAAATCTTCCTGTCAGAATGAGAAGATTCAGCCTTCTTGTTCCGTTTGACAAAGCGTCAGTTTTAGCTGTTCTCAGAAAGGCAGGAGCTTTGCAGTCAGAGGAATATACAGCCGACGGAATAAAGGCAGAGGTTGTGGCAGAGGAGTCAATGTGGCATATGATAGAGCAGTATCAGACAAGTTTTTGATACAAATATGTCTTGACAGTGAAAACTCAAGGTATTATAATATCACTTAATATAAATAATCAGCGTTATAATGCGAAAATAGCAGACTAAAGCAAATTATGCATATATACATTGCACATTGTACATTGTAAATTGCACATTTTTTAATCAAGAGGGGTTTTATATGAGGCTTTTTAATTCTCGTGACATGTCCTATCGTTATCCGACGGGTGCGGTACCGTCGGAAACAAGTATGTATTTTAAGATTATACTGCCGAGAGATCTTCATTGTTCTGGTGCGGTGCTTGCAATGAAAGATGATCTTTACGGTGATACTAAAGTACAGGGTATGTTCTGGGCAGGCATGGTAGGAGATGACCATGAACAGTGGGAATGTCATATAACTATTGAGCGTGTCGGTCTTTACTGGTACCATTTCGGACTTGATACACAATATGGCAGACGTTATATAATGAAGGGCTACGGAGGAGAAGGATATCTTGCTATGAGCGACTGTGAACCGAGGTTCCAGCTCACTTGCTATGACAAGAACTTCAAGACACCCGACTGGCTTCCCGGCGGAATAATGTATCAGATATTCCCCGACAGATTTTATTTTTCAGGCGAGATGAAAGAGGGAATATATCCCGATAAAAAATTGCAGAAGGACTGGAACGTTATCCCTGACTGGAGACCGAATGCATTCGGTATGATAACCAATTCGGATTTCTTCATGGGCGACCTTAAAGGTATAACCATGAAACTGCCGTATCTTAAAAGTCTCGGAGTTACCTGTATATACCTTAATCCGATATTCGAGGCTTATTCCAATCACAGATATGATACCGGTAACTATGAAAAGATAGATCCTATCCTCGGAACAGAGGAGGATTTCAAGGAGCTTTGTTCCGAAGCAAAGAAGCTTGATATCAGGATAATAAATGACGGTGTGTTCAGTCATACCGGAAGTGACAGTATATACTTCAACCGTGAACAGCGTTATAAAAGTGTCGGTGCATATAATTCAAAGGAATCACCATATTATACATGGTATAAATTCATTGAATGGCCGAATATCTATAATTCATGGTGGGGCTTTAATACCCTGCCCGAAGTTGAGGAGCTTTCAAGTTCTTTCAATGAATACATCAACGGTGAGAACGGTATAATCCGCAAATGGATAAGAAACGGAAACAGCGGCTGGCGACTTGACGTTGCAGACGAGCTGCCCGATGAATTTATAGAGTATATCCGTGAAGCTGTAAAGGCTGAGGATCCCGAAGCACTTCTTCTTGGAGAGGTGTGGGAGGATGCGTCCAATAAGGAAAGCTACGGTTCAAGAAGACGTTTCCTTTACGGCAGAGAGCTTGACAGCGTAATGAACTATCCTTTCAGAGATGCAATACTCGGTTTCCTTGACTGCGGCGACGGCAGGGACATGCTTGAAATAGTAATGTGTGTACTTGAAAATTATCCCCGTCCGGTAATACGTTCACTTATGAATCTTTTAGGAACACATGATACCGAGCGTGTAATAACACTTCTTGCAGGTGAAAGACAGCACGGACGAGGCAGAGAGTGGCAGGCTTCAACAAAGCTTACACCTATACAGAGAGAATACGGATTAAGACGTATTAAGGTTGCCAGCGGCATTCTTTATACACTTCCGGGTGTGCCTTGTATCTATTACGGTGATGAAGCAGGTGTTGAGGGATATAAAGATCCGTTCAACCGTGCGACATTCCCATGGGGCAGAGAGGAAACAGATCTTGTTGACTGGTACAGAGAGCTTGGAAAAATGAGAAGTGAATGTTCATGTCTGAAAGACGGCGATCTTATAGATTACGGTTCAACAGGCAGGACTATGGGATATATCCGTCAGGACGAAAAGGAAAAGCTGCTTTGTGTATTCAATGCAGCGGATCATACGATAAAGTTCAGAGTACCTGAGGAATTTATCGGCGGCAAGACCTATATGGGAACTGAGCTTGTTATTGATGAGCTTACCATACCGAGAGACGGCTGTGCATTCGTAAAGATAGAAAGAAAGCCTGAACCGGCTGTCGTTCTCGATGATATCAAGACAGAAGAAAAAACTGTTGAGGACGAGCCTGAACTTCCCGAACTTCCTGTAACAGACTAATTCTCAATGTGGAATTTGGAAAGTGGAAAGTGGAATTATTTAAGTTGTGCAAAAGAATATCTCCGCAGCAAACTTTATGTTACGCTGAGGAGATATTCTTTTGATTGGAAAGTGTGGGAGTTTTGCATAACAGGTAAATGATACAGGTGAATTTTGTGACTGTGCAAAGCTTGATATTTAAGGTTATTGTATTCGTAATGTTTTTTATTGACCAAGCTGCCAGTTTTTATTCATCGTCATAATGAAAGGCGGGTTATGGCTTTTGCATCATTTACCTGATTTGCTTAAAGGTATGAATTATGTTAATTGCTTTGTAGTTATTGTGCTTAACACGAATTTAAACATTTAGTTAATTAATTATATCATTAACCTTACAACTATATAATAATACATCATAAGGGATTTGTCAAGAGTTTTTTTAAAAAATCTTACAAATTAAAAAACCGGACAGATATGTGTTGAAACGTATCTGTCCGGTTCCGGTATTTTGCAATATAAAATTATACGTTGAAACGGAAAAGAACTATGTCACCGTCATTCATTACATAATCCTTGCCTTCTGAACGAACAAGACCTTTTTCTTTAGCTGCTGCCATAGTGCCGCATGACATAAGATCGTCAAAAGCCACAACTTCGGCACGGATAAATCCACGCTCAAAGTCAGTATGTATTTTGCCGGCTGCCTGCGGAGCTTTAGTGCCTTTTGTTATTGTCCATGCTCTTACTTCGGGCTTTCCTGCCGTAAGATATGATATAAGTCCGAGAAGGTCATAACATGCATTTATAAGTCTGTCAAGACCTGACTGTTCAAGTCCCATTTCCGAAAGGAACATTTCCTTTTCATCGGGTTCCATACCGGCTATTTCAGCCTCTATCTCTGCACATATAGGTAAAACTGCTGCGTGTTCGGAATCAGCTATTTCTTTTACAGCCGCAAAATATGGATTTCCGTCAGCCGAGCCGTCCTTGAAATCACTGTCACTGAGGTTTGCGGCATAGATTATAGGCTTGTTTGTAAGAAGTGAAACGGTTGAAAGAAGTTCTGCTTCTTCGGGAGTACATTCCACAGACCTTGCAGCTTTGCCTTCTTCAAGAGTTTCTTTTACTCTTTTGAAGAATTCAAGCTCTGTCTGATATTTTTTGTCACCCTTGAGAAGCTTCATTGTTTTGTCGATACGTCTGTCGAGTATCTCTATATCTGAAAGTATAAGCTCAAGGTTGATTGTTTCTATATCACGCTGGGGATCAATACTGCCCTCGACATGAACTATATCATCGTTTTCAAAGCAGCGTACAACATGAACAATAGCGTCTACTTCACGGATATTTGCAAGGAATTTATTTCCCAGACCTTCACCCTTTGACGCACCCTTTACAAGACCGGCGATATCAACGAATTCGATAGTAGCAGGTGTGAATTTTTCAGGCTGGTACATTTCGGCAAGCTTATCAAGACGCTTATCGGGAACCGCAACAACACCGACATTCGGTTCTATCGTACAGAACGGATAGTTTGCAGACTGTGCACCTGCATTTGTAATAGCGTTAAAGAGAGTACTTTTGCCTACATTCGGCAAACCGACTATTCCTAATTTCATTTTATTTCAAGCTCCTTTATTTATGAATGATACTGTACAGATAAACAGTATACCACAAAAATCCCTTTCAGGCAAATATTTTTAAAGTACAAGAATAGTTTCGAGAGCGATAACGGCATTTTTAACGCAGTTGTCGCAGCTGCAAAGTACAGTTCCTGTTTTAATGCCCTTGAGATCTTCACATATTGTTGCACCGCAAAGCTGTTCAAATTTTGAAAGTATCTGTCTTGTTACCATTGATGTAGGTCTGCCTGTATTGTTTAGCATACCGGCTGCAATGGAAGCACCGCATAATGCACCGCATGTAGCTTTCATGCATCCCATTCCCGAACCGAAGCCAGAACCTATTATTGAAAGCTCCTTTTCACTAAGCGGAAGTATATCCGCAAAAGCAAGCAGTACTGCCTGACAGCAGTTGTTTCTTCTTTTAAGAGCGACAGCAGTTTCAGCTCTGTTCATAATATCATTCCCCTTTAAATTAAAATTCAGTTAAGTTTTTGATTTGCCTTGTTCATAAACTTTTCAGTGATTACGGAGAAGCGTTCATGCTTGCCTTTTGCGATAATACCATCATTGTCATAAGCAAAGACATCAAAGCAGTATTTTCTTCCGTCAACCTCTGTGAGTACAGCTCTTGCGCTTATATCAGAGCCGACAGGACTTGCGCTCAGATGTTCTACGGATATAAGAGTACCAACAGTAGTAGTACCTTCATCAAGCATATCAGCTATAGCCTGACAAGCAGCTTTTTCCATAAGGGCAATAACGGCCGGTGTTGCGAACACTTCAAGAGAACCGCTGCCCATTGCAAGAGCGGTATTTGATGCATCGGCTTTTGTATAAGCAGTGCTTTCTGCTCCGTTTATTATTTTGTCCATTTTGAAATTCCCTTTCTTGTTTATCTTGATAAAAAACAGTTTTGCTGATATAATATAATCTGTATATGGTAACATTATATCATACAAAAAAACAAAAGCAAGCGTAAATGTTGAATTATTTACGCTTTTAAGGAGGATGGTCAAGTTGGCCGAAGCAGCGAAAAATACTAAGGAAAAGCCCAAAAAGATAAAACGGGCACGTCCGAGAATACATCTTATAGATGAACTGAGAGGTATTGCGATATTCTGCATGATATTTTATCATGCGTTTTATACTGTAGGGGTTTTATTCAATAT
>JBGVAQ010000168.1:0-1957 GCA_045224775.1 Acutalibacteraceae bacterium
CAGCGTGTCTTTTCTTGGTGATAAGCAATAGTTGGCAGTTGGTCATAATACCTATGGCCAACAGAAAAGTATTCATATTCAGGGTCCGGCGGTTCGCCGGTTGTACATTCCATCTTGAACTGTTTGAATGAATAGATTATAATATATACAGAAGCTCTCAGGAGGTGTGGAGAATGGGTATCTTTGTTAATCCGGGAAATGCAAGCTTTACAGAAGCATTGAATTCAAAAATATATGTTGATAAATCAGGTCTTATATCTGTTATCAATCAAAGAATTAAAACACAGCAGAAGTATATCTGTGTCAGCCGTCCGAGAAGATTCGGTAAGTCACTCAATTTAGGTATGCTTGCTGCTTTCTATAGTAAGGATTGTGATAGTCATGAGCTTTTTGATAATCTTGCCATATCCGGCGATAAAGCCTATGAGGAGCATCTTAACAGGTACAATGTTATTTATCTGAATATGCAGGATTTCCTGAGTGCAAGCAAAAGCGTGGAGGAAATGATCGCAGTTCTGACCGAAAGCCTGATGATAGATTTTGAAGACTGTTTCCCTGATGTGAAACTGTATCCGAGACTCGGTTTAGTCTATAACCTGAAAAGGGTCTATGAAAGCACAAAGAAGAATACGGTTGATAAAGATAATAAAACTGTGACGGAGTATGAGCCTTTTATCTTTCTGATAGATGAATGGGATTGTGTTATGCGTGAGAACATGGATAACAAGGATGCACAAAAAACATACCTTGATTTTATCCGTAATCTCCTGAAAGATAAGACCTATGTTGCCCTTGCTAATATGACAGGCATACTGCCGATCAAAAAATATGGCACACATTCGGCTTTGAATATGTTTGATGAATACTCCATGCTTTCATCAATAAGCGTAGAACAATTTACAGGATTTACGGCTCAGGAGGTTAAGTTGCTCTGTGAGCAGTATGATGTAAGCTTTGACGATATGTGTTCATGGTATGACGGTTACAATCTTAATGGTACTGAATTGTATTGTCCTCGATCTGTGATTAAAGCTGTTACGGAGAGGGAGTTCTCTAACTATTGGACGAAAACGGAAGTATATGAGGCTCTTTCAAGCTATATTGCTATGAATTATGACGGTCTGCATGATATAGTCGAAAAACTTTTAGCTGGTGAAGAAATAGAGATTGATACAGATACCTTCCAGAACGATATGGTTACATTCCATTGTGCGGATGATGTGCTGACTCTGCTGGTTCATTTAGGCTATTTAGCATATCGGATTGATACCAAATGCGTTTATATCCCGAATAAAGAAGTGCGTGACGAGTTTGTCAGGAGTATGAAAGTTACCGGACTGTGGAAGGAAACAATAGATGCCGTTCTGAAATCAAAACAGCTTCTTGTAGATACTCTTGCCGGAAAAGCGGATGTAGTTGCTGACTGCATCAGACGGGTACATGAACAGAACAGCTCTGTCCTCAACTACAACAACGAGCAGTCCCTGCGTTTTATCGTGCTGATCGCTTATTACTACGCAAGAGAGCAGTACAATATCATTCAGGAGTTTCCGGCAGGGGAGGGCTTTGCAGATATAATATTCATACCAAAACCGTTCATTGATGCAAATGCTTATCCGCCTATGGTGGTCGAGCTGAAATGGAATAAAACTGCTGATGCGGCTATTGCTCAGATCAAGAACAAAAAGTATCCTGATGCACTTAGCGGTTATGATAATATTTTGCTTGTTGGTATCAATTATGATAAGGACAGCAAGGAGCATGAATGTGTGATTGAAAAATTCAAGTATTGAAATCAAGTTCAGAGCAGGAGATGATAGAGTATGTCAGAAAAGATATTATCACTGGACGATATTCAGAGAATAGTAAAACCTCTTGCTGAAAAATACCATATCAGTGAAGTATATATCTTTGGATCCTATGCAAGAAATGAAGCTACAGCAAACAGCGACATTGA
>JBGVAQ010000169.1:0-3510 GCA_045224775.1 Acutalibacteraceae bacterium
TGATTTTTTGACTATGACATTTCATTTCGGCTCAAAAGTGGCTTGTACAGCGGACTTTGAGATTTTAGTCATATTGTCATTTTTGTCATACGGGATATGGTATAATGGATAATGTAGTAATATATAATAGAATAATAATATATACTGTTTTTGTTTTTCTGTTTGATATGACAAAAATGACTTAAATAGTTATGGCTTGAAACTCTTGATTTGATGGGGGTTTTCAGTTCTGATTTTTGTCTTGCTGTGTTATGACAGATGATATGCAAAAATGACAATAATTGTTTTCCACCCAGGGATTAACAAGATATTTCGGCATGGGAGGTCTTCCTTTTCCTGCCTTTTGGGGCTGCTCGACAGAGGCAATGTAACCATAATCTTCAAGAAAATCCAGCACAGGCTGAATATCCTCCGCACGCTTGAATACTTGACAGTAACGCATTGCGGTTCTGCGATTGAACTCTTTAAGTCCCTTATCATGTATCATTTTGAGGATGCGGTGTGCGTTCTGGAACATAGTATTTTCCGGCAGCACATTGAACACCGCCTGTGCATGGTTCAAATAATATCTGCCGAGACGTATAGCGTTCTGCATGGTCTTTTCGTCCACTACGAGCGGTTCGGGTTCATCAAGAAAATCATGACTGCGATATACACCTGCTCTGCAAAGCAGCCCCGCAATACGCAGTACATTTCCGGCAAGTTTGCCGCACCAGTCAGCAATCTCGGCATATTCCCTGACAAGCTTTGGTTCGAGTTCCTGCGAAAATGTTTCTAAAAGTTTTTCCGCTTCCGGTGATAATGTAATGACCTCCGGTTCCGGCGGATACTCATCTTCCAGCATATTGAAGATACATCGCTCATAAGCCTTATATACTTCATCAGGAACCTGAACACTGTTGTATTTTCTCTTGCCTACAAAGGACTCCGGCATACTGTACAGGAAACGTGCTGTCAGACCTCTTCCTCGGAAAGTTTCATTGCTGAGTACTTTTGAAACGACAGCCGGCTGTGCCATTAAGAGTATTGTAAGTGCCGGACTCACGATACATTCGCTGTCTCTGCCGATACGGTCAACTCTTATCTGGTCTCCGGAGTAACTTTTCAGCAAAACATCGATATTTACGGATTTTGAATAAGCACCCGCCAGTGTATCGAAAATGCCTGCTTCGCTTGACAGAATTGCCATTCTGCCGTTATTCTCAGCAAGAACTGATACCAGTTTTTCGGGAGTAATATCATCGACAAACAGCCGCAAAGGCTTTTTCTCTTCATAAGTTGTAAGCTCTAAAGCTATTTTATCAACATCAGACTGATCGGCTTTTCCTTTAGCAAATAAATCTTCAACTGCTTTCTGCCTGCGTTCCAATATGCGTCTGTGCATACGACTCGCTTCTACAGCGGCGGCATTTAAAATATTGTATTTGTTTTCGTAATTGCTGATAGGCTTAACCATTCCATGGTCAATTGCTGACTTTCTTTCAGACGGTGGCGATATGCTCTCCGCATAAACACACAACGGTTCAACCCAATCTTTCTTTCCTTGTACAACATATTTTTTCTGTGAGGCCGTCCCCATAACACCAAGTGATGATGTTCCTGCTATATCGACAGGGGTTTGAAGGCTTTCAGATAATGCAGAAACATAATTCCCAATGGGAGTAGGAAGTGCATCCACCGGAAACTTCTCTATTTCATACCTTCCAAACGGTATAGGCTCCTCCCATTTTGAGGTTTTCTCTTCAAAATCTTTCTGTGCCTGTCCCAGCTTTTCCTTGTTCAGAACTTCCTTTACAAGCTCGTCACTTTCAGCAAGCTCACACATTTTCAGAAAAGATGTTTTTTCATCCTCATTTCCGAAACGGTGAAGCCTTACAAGGTCAAAGGCATTGAGCAGTTTTCCTCCTGCGGGGTCTGTAGCATGGTGGCTGTATGCAAATTTATCATCGTAAACAACGACACCCGCTGTGCCCTCGCCGGGGATATAATCATAGCGTCCTTCCATAGCAGAGGGGGCATAAATATCTGACAGAAATTTGCTTATGGTATCCTGAATGGTGTAGGTTCTGCAAAACACGCCAACAATGCCGTCTTTGGTGAGAGGATCTTCCTGCTTTTTGCCGTCATGTGTTTTTACTTCCTTTTCCTTGCTTGATACGGGGAGCTTGGAACAGTCTCTCCAGTCGGGATAAGCGTCAAGAAACTCCACAGCATTAAGAAACGGCTTATTTACCACTTTGCAGATATACTCACCATCGGACGGTGTTGTAGGCCAGTACATCAGCTGATTGATGCGGTAGGAGCATTCGTCAAACTGGTCGATACCCCACACAGCCGTGAAGTATCTTGCGACAGCGGAATAGCAGTCTGGGGTTATATCTTCTTCAAACGGAAGTATTATCCTGACTCTTGGTGCATCGGGAGTATGTCCGTGAGTAGTATAGATGACAGCGGCATAATCGCACTCACGCACAAAGCGGTCAATAAATCCCGGCTGTGCCTTATCCGCATCCAGTGTGAGAAACGATCTGTATTCCACATTCTGCACAAGCCTTCTGCCGTCCTTAAGATAACCTCCGACAAAGCCGCCCTTGTCCTTAACAGCTGCTGTTTCCGTCTTGGTCATAGCTTTGTATTCTGCGGCCGTTTCTCTTGTGCGGACAGTTGTTTTCAGCTTCGCACAAAGATCATCCCATGTGGTGGCACTGTTTTTCCATAACTTTGCGCTGCTGCTTCTGCCGTAAGCTATTGACAATTCTCTCATAAACATTCCCCCCTGAACTTTCCTGTTCCTGAAACGGACACCATATAATCCGCCATATCGTTCAAGTGCCTGTAATCAGATTCTGTAAGATATTTGAATCCGGAAAGCGGTCGGATACCCGCCGCCGCATCTAATCCGCAGTAATACAAAATAACTTCTCTCATGGAGGGTCCGAAACTGGCACCTTCATCTTCACGCAATTTTTTAAGCGTATTTGTCGAAATTCCCAGCACCTCAGCAACGGCTTTCCATTTTTCAAGTACAATGTATTCCGTTGTTACAATGTCGTGAAGCTCTGCCTGTATTTGATTTCTTACATAATGCTCTATCTGCTGAAGACAAATGACCGTCACACGGTTAGTTATCGTACTGAGCATCATGTCCGTTCTGTCCTCCACGCAGTTTCTTGAATACCGCTTTCGGCAAAGTGCGTCAACAGCCTTTTTGAGTACGCTCCAATATTTCTTTCCCTCTGCATCATCGGGCTGTCTTAAACTCATGAGTGCATCAAAACTTTTACCTCTGGACTTTTTGAGCCAGTCAAACACTATCGGTGCCAAAGCGACAGCATCTGTACGCATAGCCGCCATAAAATTATTGCCCTCGTCTTTGACTTCGTCCATAGCCCAAGGGATAATACTTGGATCATATATTTCTTCCGCTTTATCGTGACATTCCCTGCAAAGGCTGACAAGGTCGTTCATATCTTCGTGCCCAAAACGATCATAGGTCAAATGATGTACATC
>JBGVAQ010000170.1:0-1696 GCA_045224775.1 Acutalibacteraceae bacterium
ATATCAGACCCAATAAAAAGCTGATTAATTATGGATATAAAGAACAGTTCCTTGATCTTCTTCCGTCGTTTCTGCTCTCGGCGTTTATGGGCGGAGCCGTATATCTGATAAGCTTTATTCCCATGCATAAATTGGCCACACTGATTATTCAGATCGTTGCCGGTATAGTGTTGTATGTAGCAGGTTCTTATCTTTTTAAAATTGACAGCTTTACTTATCTGTTTGGATTTTTCAAAAAACGCAAGGGTAAAGGAGCAAAACAAAAATGAGACGAGTCATTATTTGTGGATTATTCAAATACCCCAGAGGAGGCGCTCATGCTAATTATATACAATACCTTGCCTCTGCATTACAGACAGCAGGTTATCAGGTTGAGATAGTATCATATATTAATCCAGAATATTGTTCTTCTGATTATTTTGAATACAAAAATGTTTCTATCCATGAAATATCCTGCAAAAAAGGGCCGAAACCATTAAGACGATTGATGAACGGAAAACTGTTTACGATTACTCTGGAAAATGGACTCAAGAAATTAAAGTTGAGTGAAAATGATGTTGTAATACCGTCCTTTAGTGTTTTGCCGTTGAAATCCTTATTCAAATTAAAAAATAAATATGGATTTAAAACTGTAGGAACTCCTTTGGAATGGTTTTCAGATGAAGATTTTTCCAATGATTATTATCGCAGAGAATTCAGAGAAAGGTTTGCGATGAATCAGAATCATGATCTGTTATTTCCAATAAGTCATCTGATTTCAGAACAGTTTCCGAATGTTCCTTCTCTGATTCTTCCGCCTATGACAGATACGCATGAGTTTCCTTTCGTTGAAAAGAAAGAGGGACCATATGAATTTATTTTTTCCGCAAATGGAAAAATGAAAGACGCACTGCCGGAAATGCTTCAAGGTACTGCAATGCTTTCGGATGAACAGCTTGGCAGCATGAAACTGCATTTAACGGGGGTTAAAGAAGAGACTGTTCGTGAAATCCTGGATGAAACAGATTTTGAAAGATTGAAAGACACACTCATTGTTCATAATTGGATGCAGTATGATGAATTGATTGCACTGTATCAAAGGGTCCACTATTTGTTTTTAGCAAGAAAGACGTGTCAGATGACACTGGCGAATTTCCCGAGCAAGGTCCCTGAAGCGATGACATACGGAATAGTACCGGTAGTTTCCCGTGTGGGAGATTATACGAAGTATTATCTTGAAGATAATGTCAACAGCCTTATTTTTGACGGTTATGACAAAAAAGCTTGTTATGAATCCCTTTGCAGAGCTTTGGAAGTACCTTTTTCTGCTTATCAGAAACTTTCACATGGTGCCAGAAAATGTGCCGAGGATCGATTTGACTACAGAAACTGGTCTGAACCCATAAAGGACAAAATAGAATCGCTGTACAAAAAGGATTGATGAAATTGAATTTGATGGATAAAGTATTTCTTCATTATGCAAGAAAAGGAAAACTGAATTGGATGTCGGACGAAAAGTATTTGAAGCGGAAGTACCATGCTGTGTTCGGGAAAAAACTGGATCTGAAAAATCCCCGGACATTCAATGAAAAGCTGCAATGGCTTAAACTCTATGATCGTAAACCAATTTATACAACTATGGTAGATAAATATGATGCCAAAAAATATGCAGCAAGAATTATAGGGGAAGAATATATTATCCCTACACTGGGGGTAT
>JBGVAQ010000171.1:0-3191 GCA_045224775.1 Acutalibacteraceae bacterium
GAAATACCGGCAATTTCGGGAGTGCCGTTTGACTGAACCGCAAAGGGCTTATCCGAGCCGTATACCTCATAGGTATAGATATAGGCAGGTGAACGGGCTACAATGACATTATTCTGACCGTTTCCTTCTACATAGTTGCATGAAACGGACCTTTCCTTTGAAACGGCTGCATCATAGGAAAGTGACATGGAAAGCGTATTGCCTGCCTCGACTTCACCGAATTTGACAAAGCATTCCAGATCCTGATTGAAGCTGAACTCAACGGAAGTCGAAAGTGTCAGTGAAGTGCTTGTTTCACTGCCTGTGGAAGTACTGTTGGTAATCCATGTCGAGCCGCATGACTGATCGGAGAGTTCCTTGAAGTACGGAGCCGCCTCGAGAACATAGAGGGGTTTGGGATCGCACCATGTCTGCTTAACGCTCTTTAATTTAACGATAAGGCTGTCATTGCCTGTATCGAAATTACAGATGTTGCAGGCAAAGCCTAATTTCTGGATACTCGGACCATCTTTTTCACTCCATGAACTGCCGTTATAGGTGTAATAGAAAAGATGATACTGTTTGTCATCACCTGCTGCAAGGAAATAAATATCTTCTGTGGGCTTGGAGTCGAAACCGCAATGGTCTTGCTGAATATCCCGATTTTTAAAATAGACTTCCTCGGAAACTAATTTTTTGCTTTACAAAAGTGTGAAAAAATGAGATACTAAAATAGGGTGACCAATATGAATTATTATGAAAAAAGCAAAAAGTTAAATGATACAGATTTCAAACAGGTAATAGGAGTAAAAAGAGAAACGTTTTCAGAAATGGTAAAAGTTTTGAAAGAAGCTTATGCCCAAAAGCATAAAAAGGGTGGCAGAAATACAAAACTCAGTATAGAAGAACAGTTATTAATGACTTTAAAATATCTCAGACAATATGTTACGCAAAAAGAGTTATCGTATGAATTTGAAGTAGGAGAAGCCACTGTGCATGATACGATTGTCTGGGTAGAAAATACACTTGTAAAAGATAAAAAGTTTTCTTTGCCGGGAAAAAAGGCATTGGTGGAAGATCAGAGTATAGAAATCGTTCTTGTAGATGTGACGGAATGTGCTATAGAACGCCCCAAAAAAAACAGAAAAAATGGTATTCGGGAAAAAAGAAAAGACACACAGTAAAAGCACAGGTGATAGTAAGAAAGTCAGATATGAAAATTCTGTGTGTCGCAGAGAGTATCGGAAAAACACATGATTTCAAGCTGTATAAAGATAGTGTGGGACATCGTATGCTGAGTACAATCAAGGCACAGGCAGACAGTGCTTACCAGGGAATTACCATGTACCACCTCAACAGCGAAACTCCAAAGAAAAAGCCAAGAGGCGGTCAGCTTACTGCCGAAGAAAAAGCTGAAAACAAACGTATTTCCCGTGAACGAATTTATATCGAACACATCAATGCAAAAATCAAAGTTTTTAAACCCAAACTTTCGGTGATTTAAGTAATATGAATATCAAGTTTATCCAATAACGTTTGAGTATCCTTGGTGGTCTCACCGGTATACCAAACGTTATTGATCCTTATTTTTCGTATGTACCTGAGGTAACTGAGGAAGTCGGAAACGGAATATTTTTTAGTAAGCCCTTTTTGATGAAGCAGATTATAGATTCTGTATACAAGCATGAGTGAAATTTGATTCAAAAAAGCCCATGACTCCACTGAATATTCCGATTGTAAATATATCTTGTCCTGTTCGAGAAGATTTTTCAGAAAATCAAAACTTTGCTCTACTTCATCTCTTGTTTTGTAAAGGGAATATATCTTTTCAGGTGTATCATCAACAGTCGTACAACAAGCAATCGTTCCGAAGTCATATTGCTTTTCAAGCAATCCGTCATCGGAAAAGCCCTCAAGCTTTTTTTGTATGCGAATTGCATAATCCTTTTCCTCTTCATTTCGTAAATCACTGTCCAAATATACAATTACCGTTCGGCTTTCGATTTTATAACTGTAGTACCAGATCACTCTGCTTTTAAAAAGGAAGTGACCGTCAAAATCACAGCGATTACCCGATTTCAGCTTCGTTCTGTCTATCATTCCGTTATTTCTTCTGAGCGGTACAATATATTTCAGACCGGTTTCATCCAATAGATCCAAATTACTTTTTGAACCAAAACCCTTATCCGCTATGACTGTCAAATGATTGATTCCCGATTCAATGACAGATTGTTTGAATGCCGTTATATCTCTGATATTTCCGGGAATTACCCTGTAATAGCCCGGCATATGCTTCGTTTCTGAAAATGCCATCATAAGATTTATCTGAGGATCATATACTCTGTGACTGTTATATCCTTCACGATTGATATTCATGCGTTCGGAATTGCTTACAATGCTTGTTCCATCAAAAAGAACGTATTCATCCGAATTAATAAATTCTTTCAAAAAATCAACGATAGCAGCCCTGTTTTTTCCGAACTCCTTCAAAAAATCGGAGATAGCCGCACCGGATAATGACAGATCCCCATATAATTCTGAAAGGTAACTGTTTCTGTACGCTTCATTTATCCTTTTAAACGGGCATTTCTCAATAAGACGAAGTATTGCAACTGCAAACAATCTGTCTGCTTCTTTTGGAAAATGTTTTTTCAGGGCAGCGTGTATGTCGGAACCGAGTTCAACGGCAGCGTTGCCTGCACCAAATTCCTTTACAGTTACCTCCTTGATTTCATTTTTCTTTCGTTTGGGAGGTATCAGTCCATCCTCAGTGATTCTTCCCAAATATTCTCCCGTTATCTTTCTTGCTCTTTTTTTGATCGGATCATATTTTGATGTACAAGCATACAAATAATATTTTCCTCTTATACAAGATATATTTGTTCCCTTACGACGCTGTTTTTCAACCCACTCGGGATATGCCATAACGATTCCACCTTATCTATAACAATATTACTTATCAAGTAATTCTATTATATCGCATAAAATCGCATAAATCAAGTTTTTGCTGAATTTTTACCATTATATTACTTGTACTTATGAAAGTTAGGGTTTAAACAGGCTCTTAAAAACCTCCGTTCCTGAAATGATGCTTTCATCATATCAGAAACAGAGGATTTTTTCTACCATATTTGTGTAAACTTTTTGACAACTGTTTTTTAATACAGAATTCCCGGCTTTCCTTCACGTATCGCTTTCGGCTGTTCAATCTG
>JBGVAQ010000172.1:0-2970 GCA_045224775.1 Acutalibacteraceae bacterium
CAAATGAGAATTTCGGCAGACGCTTAGTCTGTATCCTCTCAAAAACAGGCTCTGCTCCGTCAGTTACAACCGGTGCATTTATAATTATCTTGGACACTGTTTCATCAGAAGGTATCTCATACATAAGTGATTTAAGGATATCTTCCATGATAGAACGCAGACCTCTTGCGCCTGTATGACGCTCTATGGCTTTCTTTGCAACTTCCGTCAAAGCCTCGTCCTCAAATACAAGCTCTACGCCGTCCATAGCAAAAAGCTTTGTGTACTGCTTTATGAGCGAATCCTTCGGCTCTTTGAGTATGCGTACAAGTGCAGCCTCATCAAGTCCGTTGAGTGCGGTTATAACGGGAAGTCTGCCGACAAGCTCAGGGATAAGTCCGAATTTTACAAGGTCCTGCGGTATTACATCAGACATCCAGCTTGTTGTATCAAGCTCGGACTTTGTCCTTATCTCCGCATTGAATCCGAGTACGGATGAACCCATACGCTTTTCTACTGTCTTTTCAAGTCCGTCAAATGCACCGCCGCAGATAAACAGTATATTGGTAGTGTCTATCTGTATGAACTCCTGCTGCGGATGCTTTCTGCCGCCCTGCGGAGGTACGTTTGAAACAGTACCTTCAAGTATTTTAAGAAGTGCCTGCTGTACGCCCTCGCCGCTTACATCTCTTGTAATAGACGGGTTCTCGGACTTTCTTGCTATCTTGTCTATCTCGTCAACATAGATTATTCCACGCTGTGCCTTTTTGATATCAAAATCGGCTGCCTGTATAAGACGGAGAAGTATATTCTCAACATCCTCTCCTACATAACCTGCTTCCGTAAGCGTTGTCGCATCGGCTATTGCAAACGGAACATCAAGGATACGTGCAAGTGTTTGTGCAAGCAAGGTCTTACCGACACCCGAAGGGCCGAGCAGCAATACATTACTCTTATTCAGTGCCACATCATCATCGTCATGGTAATTTATTCTCTTATAATGGTTATAAACCGAAACTGCAAGAGCTATCTTGGCTTCGTCCTGTCCTATAACATATTCATCGAGCTTTTGTTTTATCTCCTTCGGCTTTGGAAGCTTGTCAAAATTCCCAACGCTTTCCTCGGCACCCTTGGACGTATACGGGTTATTTTTGAGAATGGAGTTACAAAGCCTTATACATTCATCACAAATATAAGCTCCTGCGCCCTGTATCATCCTGCCGGCTTCATCCTGAGATTTGCCGCAGAATGAACAGTATATACTCTTTTTGCTGTCATCCTTGTTTGCCATTAACGCAACTCCTTATCGATGTGTGATGACCTTATCAATAAGACCGTATTCAAGAGCCTGCTGAGCTGTCATAAAGTTATCACGCTCGGTATCTCTTGCGATTATATCGAAAGGCTGTCCTGTCTTTTCTGCAAGTATCGTATTCAGCTTTTTCTTTGTCTGAATGATATGGTCTGCATGTATCATTATATCGGTAGCCTGACCTTGTGCGCCGCCGCTGGGCTGATGTATCATTATATCACTATTCGGAAGTGCATAACGCTTGCCCTTTGTTCCTGCTGCAAGAAGGAATGCGCCCATTGATGCAGCCATACCCATGCAGATAGTCGATACATCACACTTGATGTACTGCATAGTATCATAAATTGCCATACCGTCAGTTACAGAACCGCCGGGGCTGTTGATATAAAGGCTTATGTCCTTTGTAGCGTCCTGTCCCTCAAGGAAAAGAAGCTGTGCAACAACAAGACTTGCAGTCACATTGTTTACTTCCTCGGTGAGCATTATTATTCTGTCGTTGAGAAGTCTTGAATAAATATCATATGAACGCTCGCCTCTGTTTGTCTGTTCGATTACATAAGGTACCAATGCCATAAAAATTACCTCCGTTTCCCGTATATAAAGCATTGACATATTTTCTTTGCCCTATACCTTGATATTCCTCATATTTTCACTCATGCCGACCTCGCACATAAACACACACGGGGCCGGCACAATTATAACTACACTATTCTTTTTAAATTACTCTTCTGCAACAGCAGCCTCAACAACAAGTGCAAGAGCCTTGCCTACTTCAAGGTCGCCTGCGATATCGCTTGCCGGGAATACTGCCTTTACTCTTGCAACTTCAACTTTATATGTTTCTGCAAGCTCATTGAACTTGTTTTCAACATCTTCATCAGTTGCCTTTATACCTTCAAGCTCTGCGATCTTCTTGAGTGCAAGTCTTACTTTTACCTGTGAAACAGCTCTGTCATAATATGTGTCATGGAGCTTTTCATCTGTAAGACCTGTGTACTGCATGTATGTTGCAAGGTCGATACCCTGTGCTCTGAGGCTCATCTCGAACTCGTCAACAAGGTTGTCTACCTGATTCTCGTACATTACCTCAGGAATTTCTGCTGTCATAAGCTCTTTGAGCTTTTCAGCTACCTGATTTTCCTTATCGGAATCAGCTTCCTTCTTGCGAGCTTCTTCAAGCTTTGTTCTGATGTCAGCCTTGTAGCTGTCAACTGTTTCAAACTCGCTTACATCCTTTACGAAATCATCGTTAAACTCAGGAAGCTCTTTCTTCTTCAGCTCGTGGAGCTTTATCTCGAACTGTACAGCCTTGCCCTTGAGGTTTTCTGCCTGATAGTCCTCAGGGAATGTAACATCGATTGTGAACTCCTCGCCTGCATTATGACCGATTATCTGATCCTCGAAACCGGGGATAAATGAACCGCTGCCAAGTGTAAGGTTGTAGTTTTCTGATGTACCGCCCTCAAAAGCCTCACCGTCAAGGATTCCCTTGAAGTCGATAACTGCGATATCGCCGTTTTCTGCTGCTCTGCCCTCTACTGTAACAAGGCGGCTGTTTCTCTCAAGGAGCTTTGTTACCTCAGCCTCTACATCCTCATCTGTTATTTCAAGTGACATAGGCTTGTATGTGATGCCCTTGTAGTTCTCGATGCTTATTTCAGGCTCAACAGTAACGGTTG
>JBGVAQ010000173.1:0-7898 GCA_045224775.1 Acutalibacteraceae bacterium
AGGCTAACCGTCAGGGTGTTCTCAAAAAGGGCGATATAATAGCAATGTGTGCTTTCGGCGCAGGTCTTACGACAGGAAGCTGTCTTATACGCTGGAAGGGCAATGACTGAATCTTACCGGACGTTTTTTGATGATACGATAAAACGGAGGATGATACTATGAAAAAAACAGCGTTTGTATTTTCCGGTCAGGGAGCACAGTATCCCGGCATGGGCAAGGAACTTTATGAATGTTCACCGGCTGCCAAAGCAGTTTTCGATATGGCTGAGGAAATACGTCCCGGTACATTGAAGCAGTGCTTCGAGAGTACTAAGGAAGAACTTTCAATAACAATAAATACTCAGCCCTGTGTATTCATTACCGATCTTGCAGCAGCAGCGGCTGTTGCGGAAAAAGGTATAAAGCCCGAATTTGTTGCAGGCTTTTCACTCGGTGAGATAGCAGCTATCGCATTTGCGGGAATACTTTCATATGAGGAGGCTTTTAAGCTCGTATGCAAGAGAGCAGAGCTTATGGATAAGGCTGCAAATGAAAATCCCGGTGCTATGGCAGCGGTAATGAAGATAACTCCAGAAAAAACAGAGGAGATATGCTCGAAGTTCAATAAAGCTTATCCCGTTAATTATAACAGCCCTGCACAGACAGTTGTTGCTGCTGATGTAAGTGAGATAGACGAGCTTTGCAGTATGGTAAAGGCTGAAAAGGGAAAGGCTGTAAAGCTTGCCGTAAGCGGCGCTTTTCATTCTCCGTTTATGGACAGCGCATCAGAGGCTATGGCTGAATATCTTGCAGACAAGGAGCTTAAAGAGCCGTCAGTTCCGGTTTATGCCAATCTTACCGCAGAACCCTATTCTGACGATTTCAAAAAGCTTATCTCCATGCAGATAAACCACCCTGTAAGATGGCAGAAAACTGTCGAAAATATGATAGCTCAGGGTGCGGAAAGATTTATCGAAGTCGGTGTAGGCAAGACGCTTACAGGACTTATCAAAAAGATAAATGCGGATGTTGAAGCCGTAAATATTGAAAACAAGGAGGGACTTGACACTCTTGAATGAGTTGTCAGGGGATAATTATGTTAGAGCTTACAGGAAAGACCGCCATAATAACAGGCGCATCAAGAGGCATAGGCAAGGCAATAGCTCTTAAATTTGCGGATCTCGGTGCAAATATCGCATTTCTCCATTTCAACGATGATGAAAAGGCTGCCGGAACAACAGCCGAGCTTGAAGCTAAAGGCATAAAGGTAAAATGCTATAACTGCAATGTTGCAGACTTTGAGGCATCAAAGAATGTTATAGATGAGATAATCGCAGAATTCGGCGAGGTACACATTCTTGTCAATAATGCAGGTATCGTAAGAGATGCTCTTATGCTTTCAATGAAAGAGGCAGACTTTGATGCTGTTATCAACGTCAACCTCAAGGGCACATTCAACATGACAAAGAACATCTATCAGCACTTTATGAAAAAACGCAGAGGCAGAATAATCAATATTGCTTCTATTGTAGGTATAAACGGAAATGCAGGTCAGTCAAACTATGCATCTGCAAAGGCAGGTATAATAGGAATGACAAAATCTGTTGCAAAGGAACTTGGTTCAAGAAACGTTACAGTAAATGCTATTGCACCCGGCTTTATAAGAACCGATATGACAGATGCAATGCCCGAAAAGGCAAGAGAAGCTGCACTCGCATCAATACCGCTCAAACGTGCAGGCGAGGCTGAGGATATCGCAAACACAGCCGCTTTCCTCGCAAGCGACCTTGCCTCATACATTACAGGTGAAGTTATAAAAGTAGACGGCGGTATGGCTATATAATCAGCGCCGGCTATAGAATAATTCCACTTTCCACTTTCCACATTCCAAATTAAAAAAATTGCTTGGAGGGATTTTATGAAGAGAGTAGTTGTAACAGGTGTGGGTGCTGTCACTCCTGTAGGAAATAACGCAGAAACTACATGGGAATCAATGATAAACGGTGTGAGGGGTATAGATGTCGTTACAAGATATGATCCATCTCTCACCAAGGCAAAAATAGTTGCCGAGGTAAAAAACTTTGATCCCACCGAATATATAGAAAAAAGAGAATGCCGCAGAATGGATCTGTATTGCCAGTATGCTATTGCGGCAGCTTCTCAGGCTGTCAAGGACAGCGGAATAGAAGGAAAAATAGTGCCTGAACGCTTCGGCTGCTATGTCGGTTCGGGTGTCGGCGGTATCATTACTTTCTATGAACAGTGCGAGAATATGTTCACAGACAAGAACATCTCTCCTTTCTTCATCCCTATGATGATAAGCAATATCGCTTCCGGTAATATCGCTATAAAGTTCAATGCAAAAGGTCCGTGTCTGCCTGTCGTAACAGCATGTTCTACTTCAACTCATGCTATCGGTGAGGCTTTCCGTGCAATAAAATACGGTGAGGCTGATGCCATAATCGCAGGCGGTACAGAGGCAGCTATACATCCCCTTACAATAAAGGGTTTCACAAGCTGTAAGGCTCTTACAATGAGCGATGATCCGGAAAATGCGTCTATCCCGTTTGATAAGAGAAGAAACGGCTTTGTACTCGGCGAGGGTGCAGGCGCAGTTATACTTGAAGAGTATGAACACGCTGTCGCAAGAGGTGCAAAGATATATGCCGAGATATGCGGCTATGGAAATACATGTGACGCACATCATATAACAGCTCCCGATCCCGAAGCACAGGGCGCTGCAAGATGCGTAAGCCTTGCACTCAAAGAGGCAGGCTACAAGGGTACTGAGGAAATGTACATAAATGCTCACGGTACAAGTACTCCGATGAACGACTCAACAGAAACAAAGGCGTTCAAGATAGCTCTCGGTGAGCAGGCATACAAGGCTCATATAAGCTCGACAAAATCAATGACAGGTCATATGCTGGGTGCAACAGGTGCAGTTGAAGCTATTGCGGCTGTTATGGCTCTTAAAACAGGTATCATTCCGCCGACAATAGGCTATAAGGAACCCGATCCCGAATGCGATCTTGATTATACACCTAACAAGGCTGTAAAGGCTGATGTTGAGCTTGCAATATCCACGACCTTCGGTTTTGGCGGACATAATGCATGTATCGCTTTTCGTAAATGATCAGGAGGGCTTGAAATGTACAGCGTAGATGAAATAAAAGAACTGCTCAAGGCTTTTGATACATCAAAGGCTACAAAGATCGAGATAAAGACCGAAAAGGGCGAAACACTTACAATAGCTCAGAAAACAGAGGATACCGCATCATTTGTTCCTGCGGCAGTTCCTGCTGTTGTTCCTGCGGTTGTTGAGAAGCAGACAGGATCTCCCTTTATACACGAGGAAGAAAAAAAGACGAGTGAGGGCGATGCTATAACCTCACCTATGGTCGGCGTTTTCTATTCTGCTCCCGCTCCTGACAGCGATCCTTATGTTACAGTTGGTACACAGGTAAAGAAAGGCGATGTGCTTTGTCTTATCGAGGCTATGAAGCTTATGAATGAGGTAACAGCAGAAAAGAGCGGCGAAATATGTGAAATATGCGTTGAGAACGGACAGGTAGTTGAATACGGTCAGCCATTGTTTATGATAAAGTGACAGGTGATTTTCAATGAAAAAAAACTATGTAAGATGCATGTCGGCAATGCTCGCATTTGTTATTCCGGCATTTGCATTGACTGCCTGTTCGGGTAATAACGACAGTCAGGTTTCACAGCAGAGTTCAACCGTAAGTATAACGAGCGAACAGAATGTACAGCTTAATTCGCTTATAGGTTCATTTTTTAATAAATCATCCTCTGAGGAAACTTCTTCGGCTGTTTCAAATGCAGAACCTTCATATTCTCAGTCTTCTGTATATCAGCCGTCATATACACAGCCGTCATATACACAGCCGTCGTATGCACAGCCGTCATACACGCAGCCGTCGTATGCACAGCCGTCATACACGCAGCCATCGTATACACAACCATCGTATACACAGCCGTCATATGCACAATCGTCTGTTTATCAGTATTCACAGATAACGCAGACATCTCCTTCAAGCATAAAAACTGCTCTTGAAGCTGATATGGGACTTGATAAGGTAGTTGAAATTTACGGAGGTCAGTTTGCAGGTGCAAATATGACTGTAAGAGGCGAGTATGAGGGCGAGGACAAGATAGTTTTCTATATGCAGCTCAAACAGTATGTTGATACTTCACAGAGTGCTGTTGCTTCAGCTATTAAACAGATGGAAAATCAGTTTAATATACTTGACAGTCAGATGGCAGCGTCAATAGCAAATCTTGAAAGTCAGTATAATGTACGTCCTTTTGAGATGGAGTTCCGTTTCTGCAACGGTGACGGTTCCGTTATCTTTTCGAAGTCATTTACAGACAATGCCTGAAACTGCTGACATATATTTTTAAGAGGAGAATATACAATGAACAAACAAGAGCTTGAAAGCGTTATACCTCACAGAAATTCGATGCTTCTTATAGATGAGGCAACAAAGACAAGTGAAACCACATGTGAGGGTAAGAAATATATAACCGGTAAGGAATGGTTCCTTGACGGACATTTCCCCGGAAATCCCGTTGTACCGGGTGTTATACTCTGCGAGATGATGGCACAGGCAAGTTCTGTTATAATAGCAGAGGTGTCAGCTGCAAGCATACCTTTCTTTACAAGTATCGAAAAGGCAAAGTTCAAGAATAAGGTTCTTCCCGGAGATACATTCGAGATAAAATGTGAGCTTACAAGAAACAGAGGAGTTTTCTATTTTGTTTCTGCAAAGGGATCTGTAAACGGAAAGGTTTGTGCTTCAGCAGACTTCTCATTCGCACTTATCCCGAAAGATAAAGTCGCAGCAGAAATGTAACTGATGATTTATAATTATCTGTAAAAATAAAGCAAACAGTCCGAGGATGTGGTAATGTGTTTTCTAAGATATTGATAGCTAACAGAGGCGAGATCGCCGTTAGAATAATAAGAGCCTGCAGGGAAATGGGTATATCAACAGTTGCCGTCTATTCTCAGGCTGATAAGAATGCCCTTCATGTTAATATGGCTGATGAAAGCTACTGCATAGGCGGTCCGCAGGTCGCTGACAGCTATCTTAATATGGCGGCTATACTTGAAGTTGCCGTTGTTTCGGGTGCTCAGGCTATCCACCCCGGCTACGGTCTTCTTTCGGAAAATGCCAAATTTGTTTCGCTTTGCGAAAAATGCAATATAGAATTTATAGGGCCTTCGTCTGCAATGATCGAAAGACTCGGCGACAAGGACGAGGCAAGGAGAACTATGAAGGCAGCCGGCGTTCCTGTAACCCCCGGCAGCGATGTTATAGATGATCTGGACGAGGCAAGAGAAAAGGCTATAGAAATAGGTTTCCCACTGCTTGTAAAGGCACGTTCCGGCGGCGGCGGACGTGGTATAAGACGTGTCGATAAGATAGAGGAATTCGACAATGCCTTTCTTTCCGCCAAGGCTGAGGCTCAGAGTGCTTTTGGTGACGGCGCTGTATATATGGAAAAATTCCTTACACCCGTCAAGCATATCGAGATGCAGCTCCTTTGCGATAAGTACGGCAATGTTGTTTGTCTTGGTGAGCGTGAATGCTCGGTTCAGAGAAAGAATCAGAAACTTATCGAAGAAAGTCCTTCTCCGGCTATTACTCCCGAGATAAGAAAAAATATGATGGAGGCTGCTGCAAAGGCAGCTAAAGCCGTTAATTATGAAAATGCCGGTACTGTGGAGTTCCTGTTTGACAAGGACAAGAATTTCTACTTCATGGAAATGAATACACGTCTTCAGGTTGAACATCCCGTTACCGAAATGGTCGTTGGTATAGATATAGTTCAGTGGCAGATAAGAATAGCCTCAGGCGCAAAGCTTACTGTTACTCAGGACAAAGTATATATACACGGAAATGCCATAGAGTGCCGTATCAATGCCGAGGACTGCGACAATAACTTCCGTCCGAGCTGCGGTACTTTAGGATTCATACATGTTCCGGGCGGACCGTGTGTACGTTTCGATACGGCTATATATCAGGATTATACTATACCGCCTTATTACGATTCTATGATAGGCAAGCTGATAGTTCAGGCACGTTCAAGAGAGCTTGCTATACGTAAAATGAAAATGGCTCTCAGTGAACTTACTATAAACGGTATCAAACACAACAGGGATCTTCATATTGATATACTTTCCGATCCCAAGTTTGTAGATGGTACATATACTACAAACTTTATGGCTGAACGTCAGGAAAAGGCTGATAAAAATAAAAAATAAGGCTGTGTGCAAGAGCAACCCTCTGTCTGTACTTACAGTATGACTGAGGGTTCGCCCGTTTTTTGCGTAAATTGAATTACAGATTGGTCAGGTGTGTGCATTGAGTACAAAGGATATGCTATTTAATTTTCTTAAACCGAAAAATGAGCTTGAAAGTCAGGGTGAATTTGCGGAGAATCATCCCTATATCCCTGAAGAGCTGTGGGTAAAATGCCCCGTGTGTAAGAATGCGGTTCTTTCGTCGGATCTTGTTGAAAATCATAAGGTCTGCCCGAAATGCAACTACCATTTCAGGATAGCTGCAAGACAGCGTATTGAAATGACCACAGATGAGGGTACTTTCTGCGAGATGGATGCAGATATGAACTCGACAAATATTATTGATTTCCCCGATTATACAAGAAAGCTCAGAAGCGCCAAGCTAAACAGCGGCGAAAATGAGTCGGTAATAACAGGTACTGCCGAAATATCGGGCGAAAAATGCGTCATAGCGGTTATGAATTCACAGTTTATGATGGGTTCTATGGGTACTGTGACAGGTGAAAAGATAACAAAGGCTTTTGAGTATGCTACGGATAACAGACTTCCTGTTGTTGTGTTCACCGTTTCAGGCGGTGCAAGAATGCAGGAGGGCATACTTTCGCTCATGCAGATGGCTAAAACGAGCGGAGCGGTAAAACGTCACAGTGATGCAGGACTTCTTTATATAACCGTTCTCACCGATCCTACAACGGGCGGTGTTACGGCAAGCTTTGCTATGGAGGGCGATATCATCCTTGCAGAGCCACATGCGCTTATTGCCTTTGCAGGTCCGAGAGTTATCGAGCAGACGATAAGACAGAAGCTGCCGAAGGATTTCCAGTCGGCGGAATTTCTTCTTGACAAGGGCTTTATAGATGCAGTTGTGCAAAGAGCCGATATGAAACAGACTCTTGCAAAGCTTATAAGACTTCATACAGAAAATTATGATGAGGAGGTCGGAAAAGATGAGTGCATTTGATTGCGTAACGGCGGCGAGAGCCAACGACAGACCTACCTCGATAGATTATATAACAAGGATATTCGGTGACAGCTTTTTTGAGCTTCACGGTGACAGACGTTTTGCAGATGACAAGGCAGTTATCGGAGGTATAGCCGAGCTTAACGGCAAGCCTGTTACTGTAATAGGACTTGAAAAGGGACGCAACCTTAATGAGAGGATGGAGCGTAATTTCGGTTCTGCACATCCCGAAGGTTACAGAAAAGCTTTAAGGCTTATGAAACAGGCTGAAAAGTTCCACAGACCTGTAATATGCTTTGTTGATACATCGGGTGCATACTGCGGTATCGGGGCAGAGGAAAGAGGTCAGGGACAGGCAATAGCCGAGAACCTTATGGAAATGATGACGCTTAAAACACCGATACTGTCAATACTTATCGGTGAGGGCGGCAGCGGCGGTGCGCTGGCACTTGCTGTTGCGGATGAGGTATGGATGCTTGAAAATGCTATCTATTCGGTAATATCTCCCGAAGGCTGTGCAAGCATATTGTGGAAGGATTCAAGCAAGACGGCGGAAGCGTCCGAATGTCTTAAACTTACATCTCAGGATCTTTTCAAGCTTGGTGTTATTGAAAGAATAATCCGTGAGCC
>JBGVAQ010000174.1:0-4378 GCA_045224775.1 Acutalibacteraceae bacterium
CAGCAGCAGGACAGAACATATCTTTCCGTAACGACAGTTGCATTTGATATGTCATTCAAGGAGCATTGTATTACAATCTGCAACGGCAATACTCTTATATTTGCCGGTGATGAACAGATGAACGATCCTAAGGCACTGGCTGAGCTTATGACAAAGTACAATGCAGACTGTATCAATGCCACACCTTCCCGACTTGCACAATATCTGCTTGTAGACGCTTTCTCAAAAGCTATATCCGGCTGTAAATATATCCTCTCCGGCGGCGAGGGCTATCCGATGTCACTCAGGGATAAGCTGCGAACCGCTGCACCAAATGCCACAATTATAAATACATACGGCCCTACGGAGATAACCGTATCTTCAAACGGTGCCGACCTTACAAATGCCGGCCATATCAGCGTCGGAAAACCACTTCTCAACTATACAGAATATATTGTTGATGCTTACGGCGATCCTGCACCATACGGCGTTATAGGTGAATTGTATATCGGCGGTGTGGGTGTTGCAAAGGGTTACAAAAATCTTCCCGACAAAACGGCAGCCGCTTTTGTAGAATATCTCGGCCAGCGTATGTACCGTTCAGGCGACTATGCAAAATGGGACAGTCAGGGACAAGTTATGATACTCGGCAGACTTGACAATCAGGTAAAGCTGCGTGGTCTGCGTATCGAACTCGGAGAGATAGAAAGCGTTATTGAAAGCTATGAAGGCATAGAAGAAGTTGCTGTTGCTATCCGCAAGATAGGCGGCAGTGAACATATAGCCGCATATTACAAAGCCGACAGGGAAATTGATCCGCAAAAGCTGCGTGACTATGCTGCATCAAAGCTTACACATTATATGGTTCCCACTGCTTACATGCAGCTTGAAGAAATGCCGCACACGCTCAACGGCAAAAAGGACACCAAAAATCTGCCCGAACCTGTACTCCTTAACGAAGGCACAAAACAGGACACAGCAAGAGAACTTACAAAAATGGAGCAGGAACTCTGTGCTTTAGCGGAAAAAGCCATCGGCACACCTGTTACAGACGTTACATCAGGTCTGCTCAGCCTCGGTCTTACTTCTCTTACTTCCATTGCATTTACATCATTCATAGAAGAAAAATTCGGCTGTGAGCTTCCTGTATCAAAGCTTATGCAGGGTATGAACATCATAGGTGTAGAAAACTTTATTGTTGACTATCTCATGCAGGGCGGCACAAAACAGAAAGAAACATCATCACCCGAACAGACAGTGCTTGAAGAATATCCGCTGTCCTCAAACCAGCTCGGCGTATATTATGAGGTAATGAAAAAGCCCGAAGAACTTCTCTATAATATGCCATTGTGCTATATATTTGAAAAAGTTGATACCGACAGACTGAAATCCGCACTTGAAACAGCTATAAGCTGTCACACATATATGAACACCCACATTGAGATAAGGAACGGTCAGCTTGTTCAGGTCAGAAATGACAATGCTAAAGCTGAAATTCCTGTAACGGAAATGACAGAAGAAGAACTGACAGCTCATCATAATACTTTTGTACGCCCGTTCAATCTGCATAAGGACATACTATACCGCTTTGAGATAATAAAGACAGAGAAAAATACATATCTGCTTTCCGACATACATCATATCATCTTTGACGGTCTTTCAAGGGGCGTATTCATGGATACAGTCGAAAAGGCTTATACAGGCGAAGATACCGCACCCGAAAAATTCACTTACTTTGAATATGCACTCAGCGAAGAGCAGAACAAGGAAAGCGAAGAATACAAGGCTTCCGAAAAGTTCTATGCCGAAATGCTGCAAAAGTTTGAAACGGTCAGTGAAGTGCCTGCCGACAAAAACGGAAAGCCTGAGGACGGCAGTATCGGTCTTACACATGTAATTATGGACAAGAGCCGTGTTGAAGCCTTCTGCAAGGATAATGCAATAACTCCGGCAACACTTTTCTTGGCAGCGTCTTTCTATACAATACAGCGTTTTGTCAACAGCAAAAATGTATATATCTCCACTATCTCCGGCGGCAGAAGCAGCTCAAAGATAAGAAAGACAGTCGGTATGTTCGTACATACACTGCCGCTGCACATGAGCTTTGACAATAAAATGAATGCCCGTGAACTGATAGAAGCCTCCGGCGCTGCAATGCAGAACGGTATCGAAAATGAAAACTACCCATTCATGCAGCTTGCCGACAAATACGGCTATTCAACGGAGATAATGTATGAATGTCAGCTTGGTGTAGGCGGTACAAAACATACACTCGGTGACGCTGCCTATAAAACGCAGTTCCTCAAGCTCGAAACACCAAAATTCAAGGTAACTATCGCCATTGAGGACAAGGACGGTCAGATCGCCGTTTCTATCCGTTACAATGATGCAATCTATACAAACGAATACATGACTACACTTGCGGAATGCATAAAGGTCTGCACCGAGAATATCATGTCCGACCTGAATGCAGATGTAAGTCATCTGAGCCTGCTCAGTGAAAAGGAAACAGAAATAATCAAAGGCTTTGAAACATCACAGATAGTTCCGACACCTTTCGGACTTCTCCATAAGATGTTCGAGGCTTCCGCAGCCGCAAATCCCGACAGAACCGCCCTTATCGCCTGCGACAAAACCCTGACATATTCAGAGCTTGACCGTCAGATAAACATTACTGCCAACAATCTTATAGAAAAGGGCGTACTTCCCCGTGGAAAGGTCGCACTCCTCCTGCCGAGAAGAAGCTTCTACTTTGTTGCAATGTTTGCGGTATTAAAGGCAGGTGCGGCATTTATCCCCTGTGATCCCGAATATCCGGCAGCCCGTATAAACCACATCATTTCGGACAGTGACGCACAGTTCATTATCACCACACAGGAACATCTGTCAGATTATCCTGCCGAAAAAGCTATTGACATACAGGATATACTCAGCGGAAACAATGATACTGCACCCGATGTTGATATCACTCCCGAAGATTTAGCATATCTTATCTATACATCAGGTTCTACCGGCAAGCCAAAGGGCGTTATGCTCAGACACTGCGGTATATGCAACTATCTCTATCCGCATGAACATAACCCGCTGTTCAGCTGTGTAAAGGAGAAAACGGAAGTCTATCTCTCCGTCACGACAATTTCCTTTGATATGTCACTGAAAGAAACTGCCGGCTCACTCTGCAACGGTAAAACACTTGTATTCGCAAATGAGGACGAGCTGAACGATCCCCGTGAACTGACAAGACTGCTCAATGAAACACATGCCGATACTATGAACGCCACACCGTCAAGACTTTTGCAGTATCTTGAATACAAACCGTTTGCAGAAGGTGTAAGACAGCTCCGTGTAATACTCTCAGGCGGTGAAATGTATCCGCTCAGCCTGCGTGACAAGCTACGTTCACTTACCGATGCAACTATACTCAATACATACGGACCTACAGAAATTACTGTTTCTTCAAATATTGCCGTATTGAATGATGCAAAATATGTATCAGTAGGCCGTCCTCTGCCTAACTATTATGAATATATCGTTGATACAGATGATAACTTATTGCCTCACGGCGTTATAGGTGAGCTGTATATCGGCGGCGTGGGTGTTGCACTCGGCTATCGTAATTTGGAGCAGGCAACGGCTGAACGCTTTGTTGAATACAACGGAAAACGCATCTATAAATCAGGCGACTATGCAAAGTGGGATAATGACGGAAATATAATTATTCTCGGCAGAAAGGACAGTCAGGTAAAACTGCGCGGCCTGCGTATCGAACTCAGCGAAATAGAAGGACTTATCGACAAACAGCCGCACATTAAAAAAGCTGTCGTTCTCATCAAAAAGCTGAACGGTGTGGAAAACCTCTGCGCTTACTATACCGCTGACTGCGAGATAAAGCCCGAAGAACTCAAACAGGAGCTTGCAAAGTCACTGACACATTATATGGTGCCTACAGCTTATCTCCAGATGCAGTCCATGCCTGTTACACCTAACGGCAAAACCGACCTCAAAGCACTGCCCGATCCTGTTGCTCTCAGCTCGGGAGAATATGTTCCGCCGAAAAACGACATTGAAACATATTTCTGTGAGCTGTTCAAGAAGATACTCAAGCTGGAAAAGGTTGGCGCAACAGACAGCTTCTTTGAAATAGGCGGTACTTCACTGCTCGTAACATCTGTTGTTATTGATGCGTCAGAAAAAGGCTATGAAATAACCTACGGTGATATTTTCCGCAAGACAACACCCCGTGAGCTTGCCGAGATGTTCAGCTCAGAGGATGTTGATGAGGGCGTGCGTATAGTTGATTTCAGCAAGTACGATTACACCAAGATAAATGCTATGCTTGCAGATAACAATATGAACTCACTCTGTGAGGGCGAAACCCGTGAGATAGGAAATATCATGC
>JBGVAQ010000175.1:0-2389 GCA_045224775.1 Acutalibacteraceae bacterium
ATTACCTCCTTCGGTGGTACTGTTTCTTACTATTATTATACGCTATTTCTCGTCAAAAATCAACCATTTGTTGTGACAGAGCCAAAAAAATAAACAAACGATAAAGATAATTGATAGACAAATAAAGGTTATGAAACTTTTTTATCTATTGAACATCATGACAGCATATGAGATAATATCATTAAGTTATTAAAGTCAGGACAGTATTAAATAATGAATTATGAGGTGATCAGATTGAAAAAAAAATTATTTCCGTTGCAACAGCTGCAGTTATTGCTGTAAGTTGCTCTGTGATCAGCGTTTCTGCTGAGAATGAAAAGGAGGACGATATAGTTATCCTTTATACAAACGATGTTCACTGCGGCATTACCGACAACATAGGCTATGACGGACTTGCACTGTACAAGCGTGAGATGGAGGCAAGTCATGAACATGTACTGCTTGCAGATGCAGGCGATGCAATTCAGGGCGGAATAATGGGTACTTTAACTGACGGTTCTTAAATAACAAAGATGATGAATGAAGTACACTATGATGTCGCAACGCTTGGAAATCACGAATTTGACTACAGTATTCCGACGCTTTTAAAAAGAGCAAATGAGCTTGAATGCGGTTATGTCTGCTGTAACTTCAAAGACCTTGAAACTGACAAAATACCTTTTGAGCCTTATAAAATAATAGACTTAGGCGATATACAGGTTGCTTTTGTAGGTGTTTCAACACCGTCAACATTGATCAGTTCAACGCCCACATTTTTCCAGAATGATGATTGTGAATATATTTACAGTTTTGGTGAGCATGGAACAGAACTTTATGACATTGTTCAGGAAAATGTTGATAAGGTAAGAACTGAAGGAGCAGATTATGTTATCCTTCTTGCTCATCTGGGTGAAAACGATGTTGAAGAGATATGGAGTGCTCCTACTGTTGCAGAAAACACTTCGGGAATTGATGTAATAATAGACGGTCATTCCCACGAGGTAACACCTGAGCTTATTGTTAAAAACAAGGATGATCAGGACGTTACTATCACTCAGACAGGTACTAAGCTTGCAAACATAGGCAAGCTTACGATCTCTGCGGACGGAAATATCAAAACAGAGCTTGTAGATATAGTTCCTGAACCTGCCGGCGATTCCGGCATACCGGAGGATTCGTGGACAAAAGCCGAAGACAGACAGGGCAGATGTATTGATGTTGCGGTAAATAACAAGATCAAAGAGCTTCAGTCTGATATTGACAATGCTGTTAACGAGGTTATCGGACATACGGAAGTCTTCTTAATGTTTTGCCTTTCAGCAATACCCTTTGTGCTGCAAGAGTGACAGGTCAGCAGCTGCTTGATTTTCTTGAGTTTTCATCGGCAGCATATCCCGAAGAATCAGGTGCATTTCTGAGCGTATCAGGTCTTGAATACACGATAGACTCAAGTATTAAAAGTAGTGTTAAATTAAATGAATATGGTGGGTTCATAAGTGTTGACGGTGAGTACAGAGTAAAAAATGTGCTTGTCGGAGGCGAAAAGCTTGATCTGAACAAAACATATACTGTTGCAAGTATCAGATATCTGCTCAAAGAGGGCGGAGACGGTTTTATTATGAGCGGCAAATGTGATGTTTATGATGACACTTCTCTGCTTGATGTTTTTGCGGCAGAAAAATATTTAAATAATGAACTTGGCGGAAATATTCCGGATGAATACAGAAATCCGGAGGGACAGGGCAGAATAAATATCACCGATGGTACGGAAACACCTGAGAAATCCAGTCCTGAAAGCTCAGAGCCTGAAATCTCCAAGCCTGAAAGCGCAGAACCTGTGCATGAGGATTCAACGAAAACGAATAGTGAGATCTCAGTTAGCGAAAAACCTGTTCCGAATGCGGATAACCTTAAAACAGGGGATGCTTCATCTGCTTCAACAGCATGTTTGGCTGTGATCATATCTTTATTGACAATAGCTGTTTTTTCGCATTCCCGTAAAAAACAGATGTAAAATATCCGGATAATGGTAAACAGACTTTCTGTTAATAATTTGATTTCAGGTAAAAGTTAAAGAATAAATCAGCAGGATATCCGGCTTTTATGGCTGAGTATCCTGCTTTTTTATGGCTAAGTATCTTTAAAGAAGTTGTTTATATTGCTAAAAAAGAATATATAATAATTGTATATAACGCTGATTTTTTATAAATCACCGATTTTGTTTCGCCTTTTGCATCACTTATTATGCTATAATTATTAAATATCCGTATGAAAGGCTGAGGTAGTATATGACTTATTATACATCTGTAATTTTTCTTACCTGGTTTATGCTTTTGATACTCGGTGTCCTCGTGAAAGAAAATGATAGATTATCAAAGAAAGACAAAAAGATCCGGTATTTTGCTTATGC
>JBGVAQ010000176.1:0-9714 GCA_045224775.1 Acutalibacteraceae bacterium
CTTTCCGCTGTCCGAAAATACAACATAATTGCTGTTATGTTGTATTTGGCTTTTAAAACGCTCTGTAATGCCCCTACAATGCCCCACATTGAACGGAATAGGCATAACTCATATAATTACACCTTTTGACATTACCCCCCTCAAAATCGCCGTATTTCGTGCAGTACGGTTATATATGCCGCTGTCCTTGCTCTGACTGCTGACACGGAGATATAACAAGGCTCTGTGAATATTTTTGTGAGTATCAAAAAGATTTGAACTTTGTCACATTCTCTTTTTATGGAATACAGCGGTATCCCGTCCGTGAAAAGAAAAAGGCTTGTTGTCGGTCTGACTTCAAGCCTTTGTGAATATTTCCGCTGTCGTTGTCAAATGATACAGCGGTCTTTTTTTCGGGTGAAATCACTTTTTTAAAAGTGATTGATTTACACTCAAATCCGATTTTGTACGACATTATGACGTACAAAATCTCTGCTTGCAACCCCTCAAAATACTGTAAAAATTATAGTAGTCGTTCACAATTTGAATTATGAAAATTTCTGCAAAAACTTTTCTTTCTCTTTTTGCTCTGTGGGTGTCAACAGGTTTGCAGTCCTTGCAAGCTCGTTGTAGATGTGTGTTAGCCTGTCGAACTGAATAACCGCCAACACGGCATTATCAAGGCTCATTTCTCCATTTGCCGCCTTAACAAGTCCCCTTGCATTGTTCATTATTGCCTTTATGTCGTACTGTTCAATCTGATATATCACGGCTTTCAACTCTCTTTCGGCTGTATTTTGTATCAATTTTATCAAAAATCATTCTTTTGTGTCAACTGAAAATGTAATATGTAATACACTACACCGTATTACAGCGTATTACAAATACAGCGGCTATATTTTATGCCGTTGTTTCTCTCTTTTCATGGATATATGCAACAGGCTCTTAAAACGCTCTGTAATGGCTCTCAGACGTTCCACAATGCACGATACAGCGGTTAGGCATATAATTACACCTTGAAAGAAAAAGGCTCTAAAAACGGCTGTATTTTGAATTACAGCATATAGGAAAATATAGGAGTGCTGAATGTTGGAGAATATCGGCGGTCAGAGTTCCCCCGATACTTCCAACACGGATATAAAAGGCGTTGCCGCTGTTGCCGTCAATGCATCAATCTGATACAGCGGCATATAACAGGCGGCTTGTCTTGGTGTCGTTCCTGTCCCGATAGTATCAGCTTGATGTATCAAATTATATTAAGATAACCGACCGTATATTTTAATACTTTTTTAAATACTCTCTTTTGTCTTTTTTTGTTAAATTTTGATACAGTTTCAAACACATTAAAATTGATACTTTGATTTTGATACCGTATCAAAAATTGATACTGTCGGGCGGTTCTTGTCGGTCTGATACTGATACCCGACACGGATATATAACAGGCTCTTTCACGGAATACGGCAAATTATAAGGCTCTGTGTCCTTTTCTGTCGAATATGGAGAGATAGCAAGGAAATTAAAAGAGATTGAAACAGATTTTAAACTTTATCAGAGAAATTTTAAATTTTGGGAGATGATTTGTAAATATCGGGAGAGAATTTGTAAATTGTCGGGCGTTGCCGTTTAACACGTTCATACAAGCCGTATAACGCCGCTGTACGCCCTTGAAACGTGTTAGGAGTATAATTATACCCCCTCAATCAAAACCCCCGTAAAATTGAAATTTTGGCGTTGTATGGTGTCGGCATTACTCCCGATACTCCCAACAGGAAAGCACAGTAGTGATATAGAAGTTTTTTCTCCCTTAATTCAGGTCGCATAAAATAGGCATTATGCGACCTTTTTTCAGCAATTACGAAGTATTTGCAATTTGCCTGTTTCCACGGATATGGTGGACACCGCCACATCAAAGCGGAAGTGGATCTCAATATCCTGCACACGCTTTCCGCTGGACTTATCCGCTTCATGGACTACTATCTTGTCAATGAGTTCGTGCATGATCTCAGGCGTGAGCGTTTCGATATGCTCATATCTATGCACAACTTTGAGGAACGCCGTCACATCGGAGGACTTCTGTTCAGCCGTTTCGACAAAGGCGGTAAGCTCCGTAACGGTAACTTTCAGCTTTGCCTGTTCCTCCTCATATCCAGCGGACATCATCGTGAAACGCTCATCGGAGAGCCTGCCGAGAACATTGTCCTCATACAGTCTGGTGAACAGCTTGTCCAGTTCAGCAATACGCTTTTCAGCCTGTTTCAGCGTTTTCTTTGCTTTTGTAAGCTCGGAGGATTTACGCTGAACGGAATTGCTCATAGCCGTCTGGATAAACTCGCCCTCATTCTCACGCACCGTGGCAAGGAGCTTGTTCAGCTCACCGAGGACTATCTCATTCAGGACACAGGTGCGGATATAGTGGACGGTGCATTTATCCTGTTCCTTTGCGTATGTAGAACAACGCATATGTTCCTGTTCGGGACGCTCGTTCTTACGGCGGCTCAGGTACATCTTCTCTCCGCAGTCGGCACAGTACACCATTCCTGCGAACGGATTGACCACCTCCGAGCGTTGCGGTCTGCGCTTGTGTTTGCGAAGCTCCTGCACCAAGTCGAAGGTCTGCTGCGTGATGATAGGTTCTTGCGTATTCTCGAAAATCTGCCATTCGTCCTGCGGATTATAGACGATCTTGTGAATCTTGTAGGACTTCATCTTTGTGCGGAAGTTGACCGTGTAACCGCAGTATTCAAGGCGTTCAAGAATATGGGTGATCGTATTCGCACCCCAGCGATATGTTTTAGCGTTGTGTCTGCCATTGTCACGACCTTGCAACAATGCGTAGGCAGTCGGCGTAGGGATACCCTGTTCGGTCAAGATACGGGCAATCTGCACCGGACCGTAACCGTCAATGCAGAGCTTGAATATTTTGCGTACCACCTCAGCGGCAGGCTCGTCAATTACCCACAAATTCTTGTCGGTATCGGACTTCTTGTAGCCGTAAACAGGCGGACACAGATGCTTGCCCGATTGACCTTTCGCCCTGAACACCGCACGAATCTTCTTACTGCAATCACGGGCATACCAGTCATTGAAAATATTTTTGAACGCAAGCAGTTCATTCTCGGACTTTGCTGTATCGACATTATCGTTGACCGCAATGTAACGCACATCATAATCAGGGAACACCATTTCTATCAGCTCACCTGTTTTCAGGTAGTCACGACCTAAGCGGCTCAAATCCTTAGTAATGACCGTAGCGACCTTACCGTCCTCAATGTCCGACATCATCGCTTTGAAGCCCTCACGCTCCCAAGTCGTACCACTCACTCCGTCATCGACATAGAAAGTCGGATTGGGAAAGCCGTTGTCCTCGGCGAATTTCTGGAGGATTGCTTTCTGGTTGGTAATGCTGTTGCTCTCGCCGTCCAACATATCGTCCTGTGAAAGACGGCAGTATAAAGCTGTTATCTTGTCTGTCATATTAACCTCACTTTCCGACAGGATACAGCAAGCTATGATAATAGTTTAGCGCGCATTGCCGAAAAAGTCAATACGCACCAAGCTAAATTTTCACACAGCCTGCTTGTCCTGTTCCTGTTCATTATCACCGAGCATTTTTTCACAGTCAGCCGTGATGAGCCTTGCAAGTATGTCGCTTAGGCTTTGCCGAAAAGCCGGGTTAAAGACGGTTTTCACTCTATAAGTCGTATTCCCGATATGATACTCGGACACAGTTTCCGATACCGCAACAGCGGCAGTTGTAGTTTCATTCATAGCGAATTTTTCTCCTTTAGCTTGTCTTTATCTACGCATTTGGATTTGAGGGTTTCGCTTTATTTCTCTGCCCTCATATTCATAGCCGTGAGGAACGGCATTACTGCCGCCCCTCTCACAGCTATCGTTTTGTTGTCGGAAATATGTTAATCCTTGTAGGAATTATCTCCGAAGAAAGAAGTCTGTCCGACAAATTCATCATCGGCAGAGCTATCGTCTGACTTGCTGTCTGCACCGTCGGAGCTATCGACCAGCCCCTCAATGTCAGCGTAGGACATTCCGCTGTCGGTCAGCTTGCCGATCAGTGTATGCTCCGCAGTCACAGCATCGAGAAGTGCCTGCCCCTCAGCACCGTTGTAAAGCTGTGAGAGCTTATCGTAGGTGTAGAGCTTGCTTTCTATGATGACCTTGCGCCTGCGTTCCTGCGCTGCCTTGATAGACTTTTCGTAGCTATCGAGCTTCGCCTGATTCTCGGCAAGCACAGCATCCGTAATGATAACGGTGGACTCGTCAGCGACCTCACTCTTAGCTTTCTTACTCATTCGCATCACCTCTTTTCGGTTTGGAGTATCGCAGGATTTGAATTAACCCCACGATAATATTATAGCGCACCTGCGTTGTTTCTGTCCATTCGCATTGCGCTCAAACTTTGTATGCCAGTGAGATTTTCCAGTTCGACACTTTGTTATGGGGATAATTTCAACGGCAGACTTTTCACCAGATTGCCGCCCTCATTGCGCTGAAACTGCGCCGAGCCAGTTTACAATTTCAAGTGTGATGATAATAGAGAGCATCACGCAGGAGCGTGAGCGAAGATGACCGCCGACCAAAGCGGCGTCGGAGATAAGTCGCTGTCGCTCCAAATTCGATGACGGAGCATCGAAAGCCTGAGCAGAGAGATAAGCTCAGGCGAGAAAATATGCGCCTAAGCGCAACAAAAATAACAAGCATAGTGGAATGCGCCGCACAGCGAGCGAAATTCCACCAATGCTTGTTGGGGACACCCCAAGCCCCGAAATGACCGCACAGCGGTCAAAAAATAATCGGCTAACGCCGAAATAAAACAAAGGAGACACCACTATGGAAAATGCAAAACGCAAGAGGGGCAGACCGCCTAAACGCAAGGTTATGGAGTTCGAGGGCATGACCTATGAGGGAGCAATCAACAACGCTCTGGACAAAGAGGTCAGAGCCGAGCTTGACGATACCCTTGCACACAAGTCCGAGGACGAGCTTTCCAACGATGAACGCAAGTACCTCAAACGCAAGAGGGAGAAGAAGTCTTACACGCTGAATGTACGCTTTACGGAATCGGAAATGCAGGATATTCTTTCTAAGTGTGAGCAGTACGGCTATAAAAACAAAACGGAGTATATCCGTGACTGCGTTCGGGCGAGGGTTGATCTCACTCACGACACCACCGACATATCGGAGTGTAACCGCCTGATGAAACGCATCGGAGCAAACATCAACCAGATACTTGTCCGACTTTACAGCACAGGTCACATCTATGCCGAGGATATTGACGAGATAAAGAGAGGGGTTAATGAAATTTGGCATACACTTCTATCCATTCAATCAAGGCAACAGACGGGGCGGCTCTCCGCTATATCACAAACGGAGATAAGACCGTCAACGGCTTATATGTGCAGTCTTATGCCTGCCGAGCCGACAGCCGAGGAGCTGCCGCCGACTTCCGAGCAGTCAGAGCAGGCGGAACAGGGCGCACCGAAATCCTCGCACACCACATAGTCCAGAGTTTCGCTCCTGATGAAGTGACACCCGAACAAGCCTTGCAAATCGGAGAGGAATTGTGCGACCGTTTCTTGCAAGGCAACTATCAATATGTGCTTGCAGTCCACACAGACAAGTCCCATACCCATTGCCACATCATCTTCAATAACACTAATCTTTACAATGGACTCAGCTTTACTTACGAACACAATCAAGGCAAGGTAAAGGAACGGTCATGGGCGCAGTTACGGGCAATTTCGGACGAGCTATGCAAGGAACACGGCATTTCTGTTATTGAGCCGAAAGCGAAAGGTGTTTCCCACTTTGAGCATGATATGCAGTTGCAGGGCAAGTCGTGGAAGGACAAGCTCCGAGCCAAGATTGCCGAAGTCGCTTTTTACAGCAAGGATTTTGCAGATTTTCTCCGCAACTGTTCTGCCAGCGGTATCGAGTATGTTTACAAGCCACAGAACAAAGTCAAGCTGAAGTTCCGTCTTTCGGGCGAGGGACAGCAGAAATTCACAAGAGCCGAAACGCTGGGCGCAGACTACACCGCCGAACGCATTGCCGAGCAGATAGAGCAGATACAGAAAGCAAAGTCTGCTATGGAAAGGCTTGCTGAAAAGAAAAATCCCGAAAAGGCATTCGCACCGTCCAAGCCTGCGGTCACAACCAAGACTGAGCCGACACCTACACCGCCGACAACTGTTGCGGACGAACCTGAAAGCAATCTCAGCGTTATGACCGAGGAGGAATATATCAAAATCCTCAACGAACAGGATATGCAGGCGCAGGCAGAAAAGGCGGCACCGCCTGCCGACCCGTGGGCAGAAATTCGTGGTATGGGCAGAGCCAATGAAATTATCGCAGACCTTGAATCGGGCGGCGTGACCTCGTATCATGTGCTTGCGAGTTTCTTTTACAAGGGCGGTCATCCCGACGACCACACGGACGAGCTTGCGGAGCTGAAAAAGAAATACACCGCTATCGACACGCTTATCGCCAAGATGAAACACCGTGACGAGCTTGCACCTGTCTACAAGGAGTACAATAGCAAGTCGGGCTGGTTTCAGAACCGTTTCCGTAAGAAAAACGCCGCCACTATCGAGGACTACGAAGAAACGGTCAAATACATCAAGGAGCATAGACAGCCCTATCTTGTTAACGGCAAACCGCCGACAATGCTTGACCTGCTGGAGAAGTCAAACAAGCTGAAATCGAAGTATAACAGTCTTCTTCCTGAACACATGGCATTTGTCACCAAGCGTGATACAGCGAAGAAGTATGTCCGACAGGTCAGAAACTATATGAACGAAGAACACAACAGGCGTGAGCGTGAGAAATACAGGCAGAAAAAGCTCACCCAGCAGAGGAACAAAAACTATCTGGAATAATGAAAGGAAGATTTTATGAGCAAAATCGGATACATCAGAGTTTCCACCGAACACCAAGAAACCGCCCGTCAGCAGGAGATTATGTGCGATTATCAGGTAGATCGCATCTTCTCCGAGAAGCTGTCAGGAGCGAACACAGACCGCCCTCAGCTCAGGGCTATGCTGGACTATGTGCGTGAGGGCGATACCCTCTTTGTGGAGAGCATCAGCCGTCTGGGACGCTCCACAAAGGACTTGCTGAACATCATCGACACCCTCACCGACAAGGGTGTTACCCTCATCAGCCACAAGGAGAAAATCGACACTGACACTCCTGCGGGGAAATTCATGTTGACCGTGTTTGCTGCACTCTCACAGTTAGAGCGTGAGCAACTCAAACAGCGACAGCGTGAGGGCATAGCGATTGCTAAGGCTCAGGGCAAGTACACCGGGCGAAAGCCTATCCCAACCGACTGGACAAGGTTCGGGCAGCTCTATGGGGAATGGAAGTCCAAGAGCATCACAGGGCGTGACTTTATGCGGAGAATGGATATGTCGGCAAACACTTTTTACCGACGTGTGCGTGAGTATGAAATCCGTCACGGTATCACCGAGCAGACCTCAGCTTGACCGTCAGGCGAACGGAAAAGCCTCACAGTACCGTCCGAGCCTGCGGAGCGGAAAACTAAACGCTGAAAAGAAAAAGCCCTCAGAAACGCTTACAGAGCGTTTCCGAGAGCTTGCGGTTATTCGTTCCATTAGGGTTTGTGCCTGTTGTGGTATGCTCCACAATTCTGATTATGACTTATGCGGAACGGAAAACGGGTGCGCCAGTAGGCTTTAGGCAACACCGCACAAAGACGTTTTTAAAAGTAAAAAAACGTAAATGCGTGATTTTTTACCACCCAAATCCATAAAGAATGTGTATTATGTGGTATTGCCTTTAGATAACTGAAACAACGCTGTAAATTCACGTTATTTGTTTCGGTTACTTATGCAGATCGTATCCGCTCCGATATTCTCACGGAATCTTATATCGTGCTCCGCAAAAAGTATTGTCGGTTCGTAACTATTCAGAAGTGTTTCGAGCTGAATGCGTGAAAAAATATCGATAAAATTCAGCGGCTCGTCCCAGATATAAAGGTGTGCAGGTGTCATGATACTTGCCGCAAGGATCACTTTTTTCTTCTGCCCTGCGGAGTATTCCGAAATGTCTTTGCCAAGCTGTGAACGGCTCAAGTCGAGCTGTCTCAGCACTGTGCAGAACAGACTGCGGTCAAGTCCCTGTTCTTCGCAAAATTCGGGTATACTTCCGCTGAGAAATGACGTATCCTGCGGAACATAGGAGATAACAAGTCCCGATGCGGTTTCACAAGTTCCGCTGACACACAGGTTATCATCTTCGGGCAATATTCCAACTCTTTGCAGAATCACCCGCATTAGTGTTGATTTTCCGCAGCCGTTTAAGCCGTGGAGGGCGATTCGGTCTCCTTGTCGGACATTGAATGTCAGACCGCTGCACATCGGCTCTGCCGTTCCCTTGTACTGCAATGCACAGTCGTGTACCGATATAAGCGTTTTCTTATGATGCTTAAGTGGGGACATTTTAAGCGGCACAACTTCCTCAATATCCTGTAAAAGCCCTTCCTGCTGCGTTATCTCGCGCTCTATTCGCTGTTCTGTATTTTTCACCCTGCTCTGCATTTTCTTCGTCTTTGCACCGATATAAGACCGAGTGCTGATGCTGCGGTCATTTTCCCTTATCGGATCAAATCCTATCTTCGTTCGTTCACTCTTGTCCGCCCACTCAGCAGTGCGCTTTGCCGCCTGACGGAGCTTTCGTATCTGCTTGCGGTGCTTTTCATTCTCAGCTTCTGCGAACTGATTTCGGCGCTCCTGATTTTCCTGCCAACACGAAAAGTTACCACTCTGCACCATAATAGTCTTACGATTCAGAACAAGGATATGATCCGTACACGCATCAAGCAGATCACGGTCGTGAGAGACAAGGATAAAGCCCTTCTTCGATGCGAGATACTGACGAACATTCTCTCGTGCTTGCGCATCGAGGTGATTGGTCGGCTCATCGATCAGCAAAAAGTCATTCTCACCGGAAAACAGAATTGCAAGCAGTACCTTTGTACGCTGTCCGAGACTGAGCGTTTCAAACGGACGATACAGCACCTCAGCATCTTCGTGAAGCTCAGACAGTTCGCATATCACGCGCCACTGTTCGCAATTTTCCCTCAGCTCCTCGGCAAAATCTGCCGCTGTCTGTTTCATCTGCTCCGATGTTACCAAATACGGAAAATAGGCAACAGGGACGGACTTTGTAAGAGTTCCGCTTCCCGAAAGCTCACCTGTAAGCAATCGGAGAAATGTTGTTTTTCCTTTTCCGTTTCTGCCGATAAGTCCGAGTTTCCAATCTGTATCAAGTGTAAAGGATGCGTTTTCAAATACCGGCTCTATCGAACCATCATAGCTGAATGTAAGGCGGTCGGCTCTGATCTGTGACATATTAACTCCTCCTTTCAGAGTTCCAAAAAACGGAACTGCTTGCTGCCAAACAGTTCCGTTATGTTACAGATAACCTCAAAGCCGGACACAGAATCCGAACAAATCGTCTATAAATGCAAAAAGAGGTTATGAGAACATAATCCACTTTTGGCAGCACAAACTAACAGCGTATAATCGTATACACTGCATCCGTTATTCATGCAATCAAAAGTGAATTATCCTATCATTCTTTCACCTCTTTCAGAAATATGAATATATTATAACACATAAAGAACAGATTGTCAAGCCTGATTTGAATGTTTGAAAAGATTTTTTTGACAACATTTGTTATTTACTGAACTGA
>JBGVAQ010000177.1:0-3826 GCA_045224775.1 Acutalibacteraceae bacterium
TAAACTCTGACCAATAGAGCTTGACAACACCTTCCCGTCCATACCATGAATCGTCCTGAAAATTGATAAACCCGTTAGTGATATCAAGATAACACGGCTTGATATGTTTTCCTCTTTCAGGTTGATAGTCCGGCTCCGGAATAAACAAATGTATCTCCTTCATCAGCTCCGCTATCTGACCTGGATAGTGCCACAGATAGCCGGGAGCCGTTGGTATTCCGTTTGAGTCACACTGAATATATCCCTTGTAATACAGCGCACCGCAGCGTCTGTCATTATACAGCTCATAAACCATGCTGTGACATTCAGGACAGGTAAAACGCCCGTCGTCCAACAGCACCTTGCCTATGGTTATGCCTTTATATGTATGATGGCATGCACAATCCGGATTGGTACAAGCATAAACTCCGGACAAGCCTTTAAACAGCATGTGCATTCTTGCAGGAAACAGCACTGCACCCTTATGATTCTTTGCTAATGCTGCAACCGATAACAATACACTGACCGACTGTAAAGTACCCTCATCAATTTTTCCGAAAATTTGCTCTGCCAATTCTTCCAATGAAACGGCATTCCCTCTGCATAGTTTTATCAGTGTGTTAAAGGGTTTATACTCAATCAGATGGTCATACATCCAACTGCAAATTTCATTCAGATCTTTTGAACTTGTCCAGCCTGTAATGCCATCCCAGAACTTAGTCAGCTCAGAAAGCTTGCCTTTTTCGTTTTCTTCCAGATTGTTTACCTCGATAGCACTGAATTTTTCAAAAGGAATATCAGATTTCACACACCCGTCTATGGTTTCCCGTTCGCCTGTCAGATAAACAAATTCAGAGTTACCGTCATCGGCGGTCAGGTCACGGGCGAATTTCATCACGGTGTTTCTGTCATACTCATTGTTGTTGGGCATACTGGCAGTCGTCAGAATGAACTGCACCTTATCCCTTCTGATACCGAGCTTATGGAACAGCCGCCTGATAAGAAGTGCAACCTCACCGCCCGAAGAACCACGATACATATGCGCTTCATCAATGATAAACAGCAGGCGGTTTTCTTCTTTTTCGTGAAGCCATTTCCGTGTATCGTTCCATATTTTTGCCTCTATCGGACGCAGAAGCATATACTCCAACATGGAGTAGTTTGTGATGAGAATATCGGGACAAAACTGCTGCATCTCAAAGCGTGTGATCAGCTCGGCATCGTTATCATCAGGTATATGCCTGCCGTTATGAAGCCCTTCCAGGAAAGTACTCAAATCAGCTTTGGCTGGTATTTTTCCTTCTGACAGAAGCTGATCGTAATAGGCTCTCTGACTGTCACTCTTTGGGAAAGATAATTGCTTCAGTGTTTTTTCAAGCATTTTATCCTGTGATTGTTCAGGCTCTTTTCCGGGATAGGGTGTTCTTCCTGTGTACATTCCGAACTGAGGCCTGCGGGCAGTTTCACCGCATATATTTCTGAAAATACCGACAAACTTATTATCAGCGTCACCGATCAATCTCCGTAATCTGCTGATCTGGTCAGAGACAAGCGCATTCATCGGATACATGATGATCGTCCGGACACCTCTGTCACACCAGGTTTCCGGTGAGTTTCGTGCTTCATCGGCTAATTTCGCCATCAGCGGCCACATAAAGCACTCCGTTTTACCGGAACCTGTACCTGTTGATACAAACAGGTCTTTTCCCTTGACTGCTGCTTTCAGCGCCTCCACCTGATGCACATAAGGATTCTGATAAACGCCGATTCCTGCATTGATCAATGCTTTGAAATATGCCTTCATCCAATCCGGAATGTCTGACTTTTCAATACCGTCTGGACTGTTTTTATAGGCGGGTGACGATTCAATATACGGTCTCTTATATAATAAGCCTTCCTTATCCAATTCAGGTTGTATCGCATTTAACAGCAGCATAGATTTTCTGAAATACTGTGACTGAATATAATTCTCCAGTTCCGTTCTGATCGCTTTATGTACAGAGCTTGCCCCGTTTGACATTCTATCACTCCTTCTCAAATTGATACCCCTGAAGGGACAATATTGCTTTTATCATTTCAAAAACATCATGGTTCATGATGCGATTAAACGGACTTGTAACATTTCCAAAATTATCAGGCCAGCTATATAGTCTGATCAGATTCAGTTCCGCCGGCGGCAGAAGATAGTTTTGACGAACACGAATCGTTTCCCCGTCAATGCGATACCTTACGGGAGGCAAAACTCCGTTCACATACAGGCAGGCATTAGATAAACTCCGATATGCTGAATCAGCCGTCTGCCACTCAGGAAGCTGATGAACAAAATAATCTTTTCCGTCATATTGATACAGATAATAGATCTGCGCGCCCTTCATGCCTGAACGCTTGATAGATATGCCTTTGTTCTTGTATGGACGATTGATCCAGTAGCTGTAAGTAAACGGCGGTTCCATCCGGAGATACTCTGTATCAGTACCAGGCTGCATTTTTCTCCATTCCGATGTGTTAGCTATGAGATCGTTCCAACGAGTTTCAAGGTCACCTTCTGACAGCTGAAACATTCTTACTACAGAATCCGAATCATCTTCACGGTTCGTTTTGCGATAGTTTCCCAGACCACTGACGTTATGCTTTGTTTCGGGAGAATAACCCCTCAATAGCTCAACACCGTGATATGAGGCACTGCTCTCCTTGGCACAGCGAATGTTAAAGTTTCTATGATAGAAATGTCCCGTACTCAGGTACACATTATAGATTTCATCAGCAAAATCGTTTGCATCAGCAAGAAACACAGAGCCCAGATCATTCGGATATAATTCAAGATACGTTTTCATGATCGTTTCGATACGGCTTTTGAAATGTGTTATAGAAACTGTTTCTTCGGGGTATTCATCATATAATGACGATAGTCCCATCTGTCCGAGGAGACTGTAAACAGTTCTTGCCTTCCACATAGATTCATTTTCAGTCTGACCCTGCCTGATATCATATTCATCTGATATTTTACGCAACAATCCATCGTATCTATCCATCATTCATCACCAAACAAACGATTCAATTCATCAGACAAATCCTTTGATATTTTGATCTTTTCTTGATTCACCGCATCCAGCAGTTTATCGGTCTGCATCGTCATATACGCATAAGGCAGGATAGCATATAATACATCAAAGTCAACAGAATCATCATCCAGCATTTTATGGAGATCAAATATGACGTCATTGATACGATTATAGGTCATCATACTCATGCGCATATTCTTGAGTATGCCCGCTTTCCTTCCTTTAGGAGTTATATGCTGATAATCCTGATAGTTTCCGCTATAACAAACAGATAAAAACTTACACTCTGGAGCACAAGAAACGAACATCTCTGTCAGAACGGGATAGAAATAGTTTGTAATGCCCTTCGGCTCGATGACAATATCCTCTGCAAAAGGATGGACAGCGATAAAAAACTTGCCTGAATATGTTCTTGATTCAGTGAAACGGCATATCCATTCGGAAGCAAAGGGATTAACTACTTTAATGATCTCGTCTTGACTTGCCAATGCCGCTGTAATAATCGAACCATCATAAGCTCCTGCGCATTCCAATGTGCCTGCTGTTTTACCGAATAATGACACTGAAAATGCATCCGCAATTCCAGACGCATCAGGACCAGACAATAACAACGGGAAATGATTCAGAAATGAGGAATATAGAAAAGCGGCAAATGATTTTGAATGTTTGCTGCAAACTCCGGCTTTCTCAAGATTGTCCGAAAGATTATCTATCAGTTTTTTCCAATCTTCGTATTCTTCCACTTGCTCTGACAGTATTGTTGTACCAGATGTAAAGCAGGAACT
>JBGVAQ010000178.1:0-3274 GCA_045224775.1 Acutalibacteraceae bacterium
AGTATTCAGGGACCTCTGCAAGCGGATAAAACAAAGACTTTTGCCACAAATAATGCCATTCTGACTGTAATAGACACATTGAACCAAGCCTATGCGAAAATGCATATGCTGGAAATCTTCTATGCAGTTGGAGGCGAACTATCGATAGAAATGCGATTGGTGTTAGCGTCGGGAAAAAAGGGCCAACGTAGGTCGGGAGAAAAGGGCCAATTCTAGCCGGGTAAATAGGGCCAATCAAGTAAAAGCCTGGCGGAATATTCATGTGATCCGCCAAGCTTTTCTATTGCAAATGAAAAAAAGTTTCCAGAGCGGCATCTGCGCACAGCAAAAAGCTGGCGAGATACTCGCTCTGGAAACTAAATAGATTCATGCAAATATTAAGCAAGCATCAGTCATTAAAAGTCCGCTGACGAAATTGGTCTTCTTCCTGAGCATCCCAACGTCCATGGGATGGAATTCCAGCTTGGTCTAGGTACGCATGACGAAGAATCTCCCGAGTTTCAGAGTTCGTTTGTGTTTTATACGCAGAATATAGATTGTGCTTTATTTCTGCTTGACGCTTGTTTTCCACTCCTCTACATATGTAATTATATCTTTTACTATCCAGAGCATCGAAATGGTCTTGAATATAAGCAACCATTGTTTCAAATAATTCCAGGGGAATCTGTATCTTCTTTTCCATACTATTAACACCTCCAGAGTTGAATTCAATGCATGGTTTTTACAAAATGTTACACATTTTGTGTTTGGCGCTGAAGGGGTCCGTCCTTTTTCGTGTCATGAAAGATGTGCGATATTTTAAACGGTTTCTCTTACTAGCCAATAAATATGGAGTCGAGATTTGTTTGGCATGCAGATCGTTCAGAAATATCCGCCAGTACTTTACAGCCAACCACACCAGTCAAATATTCGTTTTATTTGTTACAGAGTTACTTGTGGCGGGGGATTTCCAGCCTGCAGTTTAAATGTTTCCAGATTCTTTCCACGATAGCTGTCTCCCTTAATTATGAAAACAGATGCATCGTCAAAGATGCGGTCCAGCGAACAGAGCAGCGATGAACCTTCTGCGAAGTATTCCGACCATGCGTCCGGCTGCATGTTGCTGGTAAAGATCATGCAGTTGGATCCCTCCTTACTGTACCGTCGGTCAATCAAATCGAAAAACAGCCGTGTGTTTTCCTTGTCAAAGGTGCAGCGACCAATCTCATCAATAATCAGGCAGGACGGCTTTACAAGAAAATCAATCATGCTGCCAGTTCTGTCATATTTCCTGGCATTGGTAAATCTTTCGTTCAGTTCGGATGCTTTTAGAAAATAGGCTTTCATTTTTCTTTGACAGCAAGCTCGGCCATACGCCATAGCCAGGTGTGTTTTCCCAACACCATGCGGACCGATGAAAGCAAGATTCTTGTGTGCATAAATTGCCGTAAGAGCAGGAAGATTCTTCAGATGGTCAACATTTTTGCCATGAATGCGGCTAAAGTCAAAGTTCTCGAAAGACTTTGGATTTTTCTGTGGAAGTCGGCTCAGCCTCAGCAGGGTATCAACAACGGATTGATTCTTCAATGTTGCCAGATGTTCGAGCGTTTCGGCCAGCACTGAGATGCTTTCTTCGCTCATATTATGCTCATATGCAAACTGTGGAAGTGCTGCTGTGTACAGATCAATGCCAAGGATCTTTGCAGAATCATTGATCTGGTTAAAGATGTTCTCATTCATCATCGATATCCTCCAAGTCAAAGTTGAACTTCGCAAACCCTGTCAGTCGTTTTGGAGGTTCAGCCCTCTGGATCACGCTTTTCACAGGAACACTGGGCAATTCTTCCGGCTGTTTCTCCTGATACTGGTCTTTGCAGAAGCAGTCGTCCCGGCTCCATGTTACAGGATGTGTCGCGAGAACCTTAGTCAGCTCCATGTTGTAAATGTACAAGGATCCCTGGTCACGCTTTACTCGACAGCTATGTTCCTCATACCAGTAAGGCACCCCAAATCGACGACCCTCATAATTTACGAAACCGTCAAAGGAAATCAGGCGGATTGGACAGAGATACTTGGCAATTTCCACTGTCCGTGCGAGTTCTCGTGCAACACACCAGCAATACTCTGCATGTTTCTCCTGCGGAATACAGTTCACCGCTTTGTGGTAGATGCTGTTTTGCTTGTTGCACCATTCAATTGCCTGCGAATTGAGATCGCTCAAATCATGGAAAGTCCTGCCTACAATGAAATTGTCCTTGACGAACCGAACGAGCCGCTCGACAGCACCTTTGGTAAATGGATGCCTGGGCTTGCACAGCGTTGTTTCAAACCCTATTGTATTCATGAATTCTGCATAATCCTTCTGCCAGACTGGTTTCCCGTCCTCGTTCCGCCGGACTACTACGCTTTTCATGTTGTCAGTCAGAATCCGCTGCGGAATACCCATGTAACTGAAGGCATGAATCATCCCGATGAACAGGTTTTCCTGTCGGGCATTCGTGAAAAACTCAATATATCGTTCCCCACAGTGATGACAAATCATTGCAAAGCACGATACTTGGGCCTCAACATGGGCATCGTATTCAACGTTTACGAATCCCCAGTCCATCTGGTAGGCTTCACCGGGACCTGTGGAATACCGGCGACCTCGATTCCCCTGTGAGCTGACGATTTGACGCTTGGCGGGGAGCAAGTCCTTGTGCTGTCTCATATATTCCTTTAATTGCGTGAGTCCACCAGGATATCCGACTTCTTTAATCCGTTCATACGCGACCGCTGAATTATGAACTCCTTTGCGTAATAAATCATCCACCATGCCTGTAAAACCGGTAAGCACTGTTTTATTACGCTTCTTTCCCTTGTTCCCGTGCGATTTTTCCCTGAAACCATTCTTTTGTAAATTTCTCAATGTCTTGCGGGAAATACCGGTCCTTCGCTGCAATTCTGCCAAATTTACCTTTTGATACGAAAAGCTATCTCCTTGTTCTCTCTTCATTTCGCCCAATACTTGTGATACGATATTAATGGAATCACTACCTATGATCTCAATCATGTTCCTCCTTACTTGGTGTGTTAGCTGCGTTCCGAGTATAGAGCATACTGTGATATGTGGGTAGTGGTTTTCTTTACGAAAAACAAAAACTCCCAGTATATACTGAGAGTTTTTAGCATTGGCGTAAGCGACTAATGGTTGGCGTTATATACAAGTAGCAAAATGTGTTGGTAGAATAGATCATCCTATAAAAGGGGTGATCCTAATTGGACAACCGGGTCATGAGTCTACGAGCACAACGTT
>JBGVAQ010000179.1:0-2680 GCA_045224775.1 Acutalibacteraceae bacterium
CTCCGTGCAAATAGATATAATGACCCAATATCTATTTATGGTTCAATTATAATACAATCAATCACGAAATGCAACATATGTGACAAAAAATAACTTAGTTTTTTTATAAATTTTGCCGAAATTACACATATTGTGTTTAAAAGGTTGACATAATCAAGATGTTGTGGTAGAACCTGCAATTATCTATGCAGATTACCTGCCCACGTACCTGCCGCTGGCTCCGCAAGGCAGGATCAGTCCCGATCTTGTAACCGGAAGGCCTATTTCATCCGATTCCACATGACCTCCGAATTTCTTAACGATCACCGTATTTATCATATATGAAAGTACGGCCGGCTGCAAGCCTGTTGTGTAGGAATTGACCAGCAGGAAAAGGGGATCATCCGAAAGCACCTGTGAGCAAAGCTCAATAAAGGGAAAGATCGACTCGGAAGTTTGACAGTCCAACCTCAAACAACTGAATCATAAACAACCCTCAAACCTTTGTAAAGACTGGATCCCCAGTCTTTTTATTTTGTCAAATTTATATGAATTTTATGTGGCTATTTGTGTCTATATGTGTTATAATAAGGGTTGGGAGGGTATCGTCATGAAGCTAACAGTTACAAAATCCAAAAATTCTGCCAGTTTCTATGTACAGAAGAGCATACGTAAGAAAACAGGGGGAACAACATCCATAACTATCGAAAAGCTCGGAAATATCGAAGAGGTCCGTGCCAAAGCCGGAGGAAAGGACCCTTATATCTGGGCACAGGAATACGTTGACGAATTAAATCGCAGGGAGTATGAAGAACAGAAGGAGATCATCGTAAGCTATTCGCCCGCAAAACTCATCAAAAAGGGAGAACAGAAGGCATACAATTGCGGATATCTGTTCCTTCAGAAGATCTACTACAGTCTCGGTCTCGAAAAGATATGTAAGACAATAAGCTCAAGGCATCTCTTTGAGTATGATCTGAATGACATTCTTTCAAAGCTTGTTTACACCAGGATACTGTATCCATCATCAAAGCTTTCAGCCAAAAGACAGGCCACAAACTTCCTTGAGGCACCTTCTTTTGAGCTGCATGATATTTATCGTGCCCTGTCCGTGCTTGCTGAGGAGAATGACTTCATACAGTCTGAACTTTATAAGAACAGCCAAAAGGTTGTTGAACGCAGGAATGATATCCTTTACTACGACTGCACCAACTATTATTTTGAACTTGAGGAAGCTGATGACTTAAGACGTTATGGTAAGAGTAAACAGCATCAGCCTCTCCCCATCGTCGGTAAGGGGCTGTTCATGGATCATGACGGCATACCGCTCGCTTTTGATATCTATCCCGGTAACAAGAACGAACAGCCTACCCTTAAGCCTCTTGAAAAGAAGATACTCAGTGACTATGGTCTTGACCAGATCATCGTCTGTACTGATGCAGGTCTGTCTTCCAAAACCAACCGTAAGTTCAATGATAAATCTATCAATGGAGAACGATTGAGGAGTTTTATCACGACTCAGTCCGTAAAACAGCTGCCCGGATACTTAAAAGAGTTCGCCCTTGATCCTGAAGGATGGCATATCATCGGAAGTAAGAAAACATACAACATAAACGAACTGGATGAAGACGAATTCTATGATGAAGTCTTCTACAAAGACCGCTGGATAAAAGAAGACCTATCAGGCCGTAAGATAAGAAAGGGAGCAAAGCCACTCGAGCAGCATCTCATAGTCTCATTCTCGATCAAGTACAGGAACTATCAGGCTAAGATACGCCAGGGACAGATAGACCGTGCACAGGAACTTATAGACAGCGGTAAGTACAAACAACGGCCCAAAAATCAAAATGACCCTCACCGTTTCATAGCAAAAGATACCATGACCGAGGAAGGCGAAGTATGCAAAGTAGAGGTTCCTTATCTCAATACTGATCTGATCAATGAAGAAGAAAAGTATGACGGCTTCTACGCTGTCTGTACTAACCTTGATGACATGGGGATCGACGAGATAATCAGGATCAACAAGAAACGCTGGGAGATAGAGGAATGTTTCCGTATCATGAAAACAGAATTCAAAGCACGTCCAGTATATCTTCAGAGGGAGGACCGGATAAAGGCACACTTCCTCACATGCTTCATCTCGTTGTTTGTATATCGGATACTTGAAAAGAAGCTTTATGAGAAATATACGGTCGAAGAGATAATAACAACACTCCGGGATATGAACATGCACCGTCCCGGTGACAAACTTGGATATAATCCTGCTTATACACGCACTGACCTGACAGACGACCTTCATGCTGCATGTGGGTTCCGTACAGACTATGAGATAATCACTGATATAAACATGAAAAAAGTTATCCGCGAATCAAAGAAAAGATAGTTATTGATTGATAAGCTGATATTTCTTCAAAAAGTATGATTTCGTATAAGCACGAAATCTCTCAACAGTATATAAGACCAAAGGCTGCAAAGCCTGAAGTAGGGATAAGAGCGCTACGCGCTCTTTCTATTCAAGGGCTGAGGCGTCAGCCTCAGGCTTCCGAGGGATAAATATGGACCATTCCATAATCCCCAAAAAATAGTTAGATATAGCTACACTTTTACTCATTATAAAATGCGAGGATAGCTCTTGTTTACTGGCTTTCCTCGCATTTAAACTGTCAAAGATGGGAGTATATCATGAAAGTCGGTAAAAAAC
>JBGVAQ010000180.1:0-13286 GCA_045224775.1 Acutalibacteraceae bacterium
CATCCCGACAATGCTATCGCTACTTTCAGAGTTGATATAGATGTATCAACATGCGGTACTATCTCGCCGCTGAATACACTCGATTTCCTTATAGACAGCTTTGATTCGGATATAATCACAATAGATTACAGGGTAAGAGGCTTTACAAGAGATACTGGCGGTAAAAAACTGTTTATCGACCACAAAATAACATCCATACAGGACTATATAAAGGACGAAACTCTCAAAAGATATGATACTGTCGATATAAACGTATATCAGGCAAATATTTTCCACACACAGCTTCTTATAAAGGAGCTTGAACTCCAGAATTATCTCTTTAAGACAGATGTATATGAAATACCGCCAAAAGAGCGCCTTGCAATATCCAACAGTCTGAGACGTGAGATGATAGAGATATTCAGCGGATCGAATGTATATGGTAACGGAGAATGAAAATGAGGCTTGATCAGAGACGTGCCCCCGTTTTTGAGGCACTTCAGGAATACAGGGAAAACAGAATAGTATCCTTTGACGTTCCCGGACACAAACAGGGCAAGGGCAATCCGGAGCTTACAGATTTCCTCGGCAAACAGTGCATGAGTGTCGATGTAAACTCAATGAAACCCCTTGATAACCTTTGTCATCCCGTAAGCGTCATAAAGGAAGCCGAAGAACTTATGGCTGACGCTTTCGGTGCGGCTCACGCATTTTTCATGGTCAACGGTACATCAAGTGCCGTACAGGCTATGGTAATGAGCGTGTGCAAGCGAGGCGATAAAATAATCATGCCCCGAAATGTACACAGGAGCAGTATAAATGCACTTATCGTTTGCGGTGCTGTTCCCGTGTATGTAAACCCCGGAGTAAACAAACAGCTTGGAATACCGCTCGGAATGTCGGTGGATTCCGTAAAAAAAGCCATTGAGGAACATCCCGATGCAAAAGCTATAATCGTAAATAATCCCACATATTACGGTGTATGCTCCAACCTAAGAGAAATAGTACATCTTGCACATGATGCAGGAATGAAAGTGCTTGTTGACGAGGCTCACGGAACGCACTTCTATTTCGGCGATTATATGCCGCTTTCGGCTATGAGCGTGGGCGCAGATATGGCGGCTGTGAGTATGCACAAAACAGGCGGCTCACTCACTCAAAGTTCTGCCCTTCTTCTTGGCAAAGATGTATCAGAGGGCTATGTAAGACAGATAATAAATCTTACACAGACTACAAGTGCATCATATCTTCTCATGGCTTCACTTGACATTTCAAGAAAAAATCTTGCACTCAACGGCAGGAGAATATTTGAATGGGTAACCGACCTTGCTTCATACGGCAGAAGTGAGATAAACAAGCTTGGCGGTCTTTATGCCTTTTCAAGAGAGCTTATAAACGGTGATACTATATTCGACTTCGATCCGACAAAAATTTCTGTACATACAAGGGATATAGGTCTTGCCGGCATAGAAGTATATGACATACTCAGGGATAAATACGATATACAGATAGAATTCGGTGATATCGGAAATATACTTGCAATAGTTTCTGTCGGTGATAAACTGCTCAATGTCGAAAGACTTATTTCCGCACTGTACGAGGTAAAACGTCTGTACTCAAAAGATCCGTCAGGTATGCTCGACCATGAATATATAGAGCCTGTCGTTATATGCTCGCCGCAGGAGGCTTTTTATTCGGAGAAAAAACAGCTCCCCCTGCGTGAAACTCTCGGAAAAATATGCGCTGAATTTGTAATGTGCTATCCTCCGGGAATACCTATCCTCGCCCCCGGTGAGCTTATCACAAAAGACGCTCTTGAATACATAATCTATGCAAAATCAAAGGGCTGTAACCTTACGGGTGCAGAGGATATCAACACCGAAAAAATAAACATAATGACAGAAAACAACATTATAAAGTAAACATATAAAGGTGGGATAAAAATGGAAATGTGGTACACGGAGGAACAGACAAAAAACGTCCGTTTTTCCATAAGATGCGACAAACAGAAATATTCCGCACAATCGGAATTTCAGCGTATTGAGATATTCAGTACACCTGAATTTGGTGATGTACTCGTACTTGATGACAGAGTTATGCTCACTCAGAAGGACGAATTTATATATCACGAAATGATAACACATGTGCCTATGGCAGTAAATCCCGATGTAAAGGACGTTCTTGTTATCGGTGCAGGTGACGGCGGCACTGTAAGAGAGCTTGCAAAATATAAGTCTATCGAAAATATAGACATGGTAGAGATAGACAGAATGGTAGTTGATGCATGTAAGGAATATCTCCCTACCGTAGCATGTAAGCTTGATGATCCGAGAGTGCATATACATATAGATGACGGTCTGAGATTTGTAAGACGTGTCGAGAATAAATATGACCTGATAATAGTTGACTCGACAGATCCTTTCGGACCGGGTGAAGGTTTGTTCACATCCGAATTTTACGGCAACTGCTTCAAGGCTCTCAAAGCTGACGGCATACTTGTAAATCAGCATGAAAGCCCGTTCTACACAAGTTATGCACGTTCTATGAAGCAAGCCCACAAGAAGATACTCCAGTTCTTCCCTGTCGTTAAAGTATATCAGGCACACATCCCGACCTATCCTTCGGGACACTGGCTTTTCGGATTTGCGTCAAAAAAATATCATCCGACTAACGATCTTGACGAGGGCAGATGGAACAGACTCTCTATAGATACAAGCTACTACAACACACGTCTTCACAAGGGCAGCTTTGCTTTACCTACCTACGTTACAAAGCAGCTCATGGAAGGGGAAGACAATTAATAATTAATAATTAATAATTCATAATGCATAATTTTAACTTTATTTTATGGAGGTAATCAAAATGGGAAAAGCATTGATAATCGGCGCAGGTGGCGTTGCAAGCGTATGTATACACAAGTGTTGTCAGAATCCTGATGTATTTGAGGAAATATGCATTGCAAGCCGTACAAAATCAAAGTGTGACGCTTTAAAGGAAAAACTTGACGGCGGCAAAACAAAAATATCTACGGCTCAGGTAAATGCTGATAATGTTGATGAGCTTATCGCTCTTATCAACGACTTCAAGCCTGATGTTGTTGTAAACCTTGCTCTGCCCTATCAGGATCTTACTATCATGGATGCTTGTCTTGCAACAAAGGTAAACTATGTTGATACAGCTAACTATGAGCCGCTTGATACTGCAAAATTCGAGTACAAATGGCAGTGGGCATACCGTGAGAGATTTGAAAAGGCTGGCATAACCGCACTTCTCGGAAGCGGCTTCGATCCCGGTGTTACAGGCGTTTTCAGTGCTTATGCCATGAAACACCATTTTGATGAAATAAACTACATAGATATACTTGACTGCAATGCAGGCGATCACGGCTATCCTTTTGCAACAAACTTCAATCCAGAAATAAATATCCGTGAGGTATCTGCAAAGGGCAGCTACATAGAGGACGGAAAATGGGTAGAAACCGAACCTATGGAAATAAAGCGTGTTTACAATTTCCCAGAAATAGGTGAAAAGGACATGTATCTTCTTCACCATGAGGAGCTTGAATCTCTCGCACTCAACATCAAGGGTATCAAGCGTATACGTTTCTTTATGACATTCGGTCAGAGCTATCTTACACACCTTAAATGTCTTGAAAATGTCGGCATGACTTCAATCGAGCCTATCGACTTTGAGGGAAAGAAAATCGTTCCGCTCCAGTTCCTCAAGGCTGTTCTTCCGGATCCGGCTTCACTCGGCCCGAGAACAAAGGGCAAGACTAATATCGGCTGTATTTTCATAGGCAAAAAGGACGGCAAGGACAAGACATACTATCTCTACAATGTATGCGACCATGAGGAATGCTACAAAGAAGTAGGTTCACAGGCTGTTTCATATACAACAGGCGTACCGGCTATGATAGGTGCTGCAATGCTTCTTACAGGAAAATGGAACAAGCCCGGTGTTCACAACATTGAGGAATTTGATCCCGATCCGTTTATGGATGACCTTAATAAATTCGGTCTCCCATGGAAAGAAAGCTTTGAACCTGAACTTGTAGACTAAAATATAAATGACTGCTGCAAAATTATGCGGCAGTCTTTTTTGTATATTTACAAACAAAGGCTCCCTCTGTGAGGGAGCTGTCAGCTATGCTGACTGAGGGAGTTATAACTTGCGGTCAGAACAGCAACAGCGAAGCGGAATGAGAACAGTAAATTCCCTTTTTATATAAATCCCATAGCGAAGCATTTTACAATGTGAACTGTAAATTTGTCTGTTAACTGAAAGCACATTTTAATTTGAAACTGCGTGGAGAACTCCCTCCGGCACTTCGTGCCACCTCCCTCAGTGAGGGAGGCTTATATCGGGATCACGTTGAATATATAAAAAATTCCTTATTATTGGAAAGGACGATATATCATGGATAATAAGGCTTGCTTTGTTTCATTCGTTATCTGGCTTTCTAACGAAAACTTCCGGACAACTATCGACAGTATTTTTAAGATCAATAATGATCAGGATGATGAAAATTCAAGGAGCATACAGATCGTTATTATGAAAAGTACGGCTGTAGCATGGTCTGCTGATGCCGAAGGGGATTTTTCGGAATTTCTGCCGGCAGGTATAGATATGACTGTTGCGGAAGGCGAATATGAAAATATGCCCGACGCATATCAGGCGGCATTAAAGTATGTAAAGGGAAAATATGTCTGCTTTACGGCGTGTGGTTCGTCTTACAAGAGCGGTATAATCACTGAGCTTGACAAGTCTGTACAGGAAAATCCGGATATGAAGCTCATGTGCGTTCTTTGTGACAAATCGGGAGGCAATCAGAATGCCAAGGATATAAACAAGGGTTTCAGCGGAAAATCCGGTCAGACGGATATCAACGAAAAGTACAATGTGCCGTTCATCTTCCTTTCAAACCTTTTTATAAATACAAGTCTTGAACTTTCCTTTGACAGCCGGCTTACTGTGCCCGAAGTATGCGAATGTGATTTTATTATGCGTGTTTTTGAGCAGTCGGAGATAGTTGACGTTATTCGTAACTCAGATGCCCGTATCATTCCATACATCGGCAGCAGATATGCACATAATATGTATGAGGATTTCAGGGATAATGAATATGCACTTAAAATGTTCTTTGATGTGTTCGTTAAGGAAAATATTGAGAGATGCAGGAATAAATTCGGATATATCCCTAAATATGTACAGTACAATATAATGCTGTTCCTGTGCTGGACTGTCACTGTACCCGGTGCAGAGGATATTTTTGCAAAGGTAATGTCTGTTGAAGAATATAAGAAATATTTCAGGGCTGTGCTTGCGGATATAGATGACAATGTTATAAACAACTGTAATCTTGCACTTGCATACAAGGCTGTTGTATTGGGCGTAAAATATGACGGAAAGCTCCGTTTCGTTACAGCGCCCAATTCTTCAAAGATATACTATGAAAATACAAAGCTCTGTGAGATGTCGGATAATCCCACTACTATCGAATTTGTCACGCTTACACACAAAACAGCCGTTATACACGGCAGAATAAAATATCTCGGCTGTACAAGAGAAAACTTTGATGTTTTTGCACTCGTAAACGGTAAGGACAAGATTAAAGCAAAAGACCTTAAACACAGCTATGATACATTTGTATGGAAAGAAAATGTCTATGGCGGCATTGCATTTCAGATAACAATAGACCTTACAAAGTATGATAAATGCAGTATCGAGATATTCAGCGTCAATAACGGTTCTGTTATAAAGCGCAGGGGACTGCGTTTCGGAAAGTTCTCTCCGCTTGCTTCAAATGTTCCCGACTGCTATTATTATTCATGCGGTAAGGTAATGACCTATAACAAGAATGATTCCTCGATAGTTATACAGAATTTGTCAGGTTTCGGAAGGCTCAAAAAAGAGCTGAAATATCTCAAAAGTCTTAAAGCCCTCCATAATGACTATGCAACACATGCATATCTTGCAAGAATACTTTACCATATCGGAAAGCCGTTCCATAAGCATATATGGCTCATCTCGGACAGAACAAACAGGGGTGATGACAACGGCGAGGCATTCTTCAAGTATATGCAGACTGTCAAAAACAAGAAAATAAAGTGCTATTTCGTCATAGACAAGGACTGTGATGAGGGTAAAAGACTTTCAAAAATAGGAAAGACTATCTCCACAAATTCCAAAAGACACAAGATGTATCATCTCTGGAGCAGTTATGTAATATCCTCACAGGGAAATAACCCCGTTGTAAATCCGCTTCTCGGCGGAAATATCTATTACCGTGACATACTCTGCAAAATGCGTTTCGTGTTTTTACAGCACGGTGTTACAAAGGACGATATAGCAGGATGGCTCAATCTTTACAACAGAAATATTTTCGGATTCATCGTTACCACAAATCCCGAATATCAGTCGATATTCGATTATGATTATTTCTATAAGCCTGAAAATGTCTGGCTTACGGGTATGCCGAGAAATGACCTGCTTTATCACGATGAGAAAAAGTATATAACCATAATGCCCACATGGAGAAAGTCGCTTATGACAAAGCCCGATCCGTCTACGGGTATATGGCTTATCCGTGACGACTTCAAGGACAGCAGATATTATCAGTTCTACAATTCTCTGCTTAACGATAAAAGACTTATCGAAGCCGCCGAAAAGTACGGCTATACAATATGCCACAAGCCGCACCCGAATATAGAACCGTATATTGATATGTTTGACCACAATGACCATGTAAAGTATTTTGCGGCTGACAAGACTTACAGAGAAATATTTGCCGAGTCTGACCTTATGCTTACCGATTATTCATCAGTAGCATTTGACTTTGCATATCTTGGAAAACCGATAGTATATGCACAGTTCGACAAGCAGGCATTTTTCAGCGGTGAACATTCCTATACCGCAGGTTATTTTGACTATGAGCGTGACGGCTTCGGTGATGTTACCTATGACCTTGAAAGTACTGTCGATTGTCTTATAGATTATATGAAAAATGACTGCAAGCCCAAAGAAAAGTATCTCGAAAGAATACACAACACCTTCGCTTTCCTTGATACAGACTGCTGTAAGCGTGTCTATGAAAAGCTTATGGAATATGAAAAGTTCTGAAAGCTTGGCTTATGCAACAGATATTTCATTTTTTTAATAATATTTTTTGTATATAAAAACGGCTTAACAAAAATGTAACATTTTAATGTTAAAAATTTCTTGCTATTGGTCGGTTTATGGAGTAAAATAAAGAAGTCTATTAAAGAAAAAGGAGAAAGGAAGAACAATTAATGGTTTTTGCAGATTTGTTTTTTCTGTATGGCTTTCTTCCGCTTTGTCTGATATCCTACTTTGTCAGCCGTAAGCTTAAAACGAAGAATCTGATACTGATAGTTTTCTCTTTGATTTTCTATGCATGGGGAGAACCGCTCTGGGTACTTCTGCTTGTGTTCAGTGCCGCATTCAACTGGTATATGGGCATTCAGATAGGGAAATATCGGGAGAAAAAAGGCGGAAAAATATTCCTTGCAGGTGCCGTTACGGTCGATATCCTGCTGCTTGTAATATTCAAGTACAGCGGATTCCTTGTCGAAAACCTTAACTTTATCCTGCCGTTCAAGCTGCCTGTCCCGCAGATTTCACTGCCGATAGGTATAAGCTTCTTTACATTTCAGGCTATATCTTATGTTATCGACTGTTACTGGGAAACAGTCAGGCCTCAGAAAACTTTCAGAAAATTCCTGCTCTATCTTTCACTGTTCCCACAGCTTATCGCAGGCCCGATTGTGCGTTACAGTGTCGTAGAAGAGGAAATCAACAAGCGCAGATCTACAGTAAACGATATAAGCGAGGGCGCTATGAGATTTATTGTCGGTCTTGCAAAAAAAGTTATAATCGCAAACAATCTCTATGCTGTTGTAAAACAGTTCTTCGGGGACGTAAACTTCCATCAGTATAATGATGTGTCGTCTATGTCTTTCCTCGGAACATGGTTCGTGATAATCGCTTATTCTCTCTATGTTTACTTCGATTTCAGCGGTTATTCCGATATGGCTATCGGTCTCGGACGTATGTTCGGCTTCCACTTTGACGAAAACTTCAAGTATCCGTTTATCTGTAAGAATATCAGTGAGTTCTGGCAGAGATGGCACATCTCCCTCAGCTCGTTCTTCAGGGATTATCTTTTCTATGCGCCTATATTCGGCAGACCGAGAAAGTATGTCAACCTCTTCCTTGTATGGTTCTGCACAGGTCTCTGGCATGGCGCTTCATGGAACTATATCTTCTGGGGACTGTATTTCGGTCTGTTCCTCCTGTTAGAGATAAAGATCGGCAAGAAACGCATGAAAAAATGGCCGCTTGTCCTTACCCATATATACAGCAAGCTCGTAATCGTTCTTGGATTCGGTATTTTCTGCTTCTCGGATATGGGACAGCTCGGAAACTTCTTTGCAAATGTCAGCGGTATAAGTATGCTCACTCACGGAAATGCTTTTGCCGATACGCTGACATGGAACGTGTTCCTTAAAAATATGTTCCTGCTTATTGTTGCTGTTGCGGTTTCTATGCCTGTACTTCCCAGACTCAAGAAATTCTTCTTCGAGTGGGGCAACAATTATGTTTATACAACCGGAAAAATTCTCGGTGCGGTAGGCTGTATCTATCTGCTTGTTGTTTCGAGCATACTTCTTGTAGATACTACCAACAATCCGTTCCTTTATTTCCGTTTCTGATCGATATAAAGAGGAGGGGAAACTATGGAAAATAAACCGGATAAGCCGAAAACATCCAAGGTCAGAAAGACCGAAAATGATGAACAGAATAATCCAAACAAAAAAGATTTCAATTCCTATAAAAGATCTTCCGTGAGCAGATTTTCCTCGATGATATCAATATTTATAATGCTTCCTGCTTTTGCAGTGCTTACGGTTTTCATGTGGCTCGTTCCGAAATCTCAGAAGTCGGAGATAGAAAAAAGAAACCTTGCTTCTTTTCCGACTTTCTCCGCCGAATCTTACTTTTCGGGCGAATTTACAAGAGGCGTTAACAACTGGTTTACCGATACAACACCTTTCCGTGACGATATGAAAAACATGGGCAACAGCTTCAAGGGTGCTTTCGGTATATCTACCGAGGATACTGTAAATGTTGTAGGCAATATCAAGAAGGTAAACAAGAAAAAGACTGAAAGCAGTAAAACAGAGGAAAGCAAAACCGAGGACAGCAAGCCTGAAGAAAGCAAGCCTGAAGAAAGCAAGGCTGAAGAAAGCAAGGCTGAAAGTCAGGCTTCCGAGGAGTCAAAGGCTGAGGAAAGCAGTCAGTCATCAAGAGATTATACTCAGGAGGATGCTGACTACACCGTTGAGAACGGCGTTATAGTCGTTAAACAGGACGGACATTACAGAGGTCTTGAACTGTTCGGCGGCGGTACAGGAAATTCTTATGTTGAGGCTCTTAATACTCTCAGAGGCAAGCTTGATGACAAAGTAAAGATGTATTCAATGATAGCTCCGCTTGCGAGCGAATATTATACACCTGCAAATTACAGCGACTTTACGCTCAATCAGAAGGAATATTTTGATGATATTGCGTCAAGACTTGATAAGGGCATAACAAGCATTGATATAGATACTGTACTTGCAGGACATGTTGAAGAACCTATATATTGCCGTACCGACCATCACTGGATGTCTTTGGGAGCATATTATGCTTGTCAGGAGTTCGCAAAGACGGCAGGAGTTGACTTCAAGGATCTCAGCACCTACAAGGCTGAAAAGATAGAGGGCTTTGTCGGAACAATGTATGCATTCTCCGGCGGTGATATCAATATCAAGAACGATCCTGAGGATTTCATCTACTACGTTCCCGATAACTATTCATCTGTCAAGACTGATTTCTATGATACCTCGTTCAACTATGACTATACCGGCTCATACTTCAAGCAGGTAGGCGATCCGCAGAGCAATGCTTATCTTACATTCTTCGGCGGTGATGAACAGGTCGTAAAGATAAGAACCAATGTAAAGAACGGCAGAAAGCTTATTGTTATCAAGGACAGCTACGGTAATGCCGAACCCGGATTTTACATGAACAGCTTTGAGGAAATATATATTGTCGATATGCGTTACTTCAATGTAAATCTTGTTGATTTTATTAATCAGATGGGTATAACTGATGTGCTTTTCACAATGGTAACGTACTCCGCATTCGGCGGCAACGCTGACAATATTATGAATCTTATTACTCAGAATCCCGGTCAGAATATAGTTGACAACTATGATCCCGAAGCATAATTTTATAAGCTGATTATCGGCAGGCGAAAGTCTGCCGATTGAATTATACAGAAAAAGGAGCGGTATAATGAAAGAGCTGGAATATCCCTTTGACAGCGAATATATCATCAAAAAGCGTAAATCCATCAAACGTACACTTCTTGCAGACGGAACCAAAAGACTTAAAAAGAAAATTGCCGTTTTCGGCGGTTCTACAACTAACGATATAGTTGTATATCTTGACCTCTTTCTGCTGAACAACGGTATCGAGGCAGAATTCTATCAGTCCGAATATGCTCAGTACTGGCAGGACGCTATGTTCCCGAGCGAAGAGCTTCTTAACTTCAAGCCCGATCTTGTATTTATCCATACCACAAACAGAAATGTAATTTCATATCCCGACACTTCAATGTCAAAAGACGATGTAAACTCTATGCTCACAAATGAATATAACAAATTCGAGCAGATGTGGCAGAAAATAGCCGACACATATCATTGTCCGATAATACAGAATAACTTTGAAATGCCTTTCTACCGCATAATGGGCAACAAGGACTGCAGTGACTACAGGGGACGTTCAAATTATCTTACAAGACTTAATGATAAATTCTATGACTATGCCGACAAAACTCAGGGTTTCTATATAAACGATATCAACTTCATAGCCGCTTCATACGGTCTTAAAGCATGGAGTGATCCTTCATACTGGAATATGTATAAATATGCTATGTGCGTTGACGCTATACCCGAATTTTCATTCAACCTTGCAAATATCGTTAAATCCGTTTTCGGAAAAAATAAAAAGGCTCTCGCACTCGACCTTGACAATACACTCTGGGGCGGTGTTGTGGGTGATGACGGCGTTGACGGCATACAGATAGGTCAGGAAACAGGTGTAGCACAGTCTTACTATGAATTTCAGAGCTATATAAAATCTCTCAAATCTCTCGGCATAATCCTTACTGTATGCTCAAAGAATGACCACGAAAACGCTATAGCAGGTCTTGAGCATCCCGAAGGCGCTCTCAAACCTGATGATTTCATAATCATAAAGGCTAACTGGGAGAATAAGGACAGAAATATTATCGAAACTGCAAATGAGCTGAATATACTTCCCGATTCTATCGTATTTGTTGACGATAATCCTGCCGAAAGAGCTATAGTACAGGCTCAGATACCGGGTGTGAGTGCGCCTGTAATGGACAGCGTTGAGAATTATATCTCAACGATAGACAGAAACGGATATTTTGAAGTTACGAATTTCAGCGAGGACGACCTTAAACGAAACGAGATGTACAAGGCTAATGCACAGAGAGCCGCTCAGCAGGCTACATTTACGGACTACAACGATTATCTCCGCAGTCTTGAAATGACGGCTGTTATTGATGATTTCATACCCGTATATCTCCAGCGCATAACTCAGCTTACAAACAAGAGCAATCAGTTCAACGTTACTACAAAGCGTTATACCGCTACCGAAATGGAAGAAGTATTCAACAGCGGCGAATATATCCGCCTTTACGGAAAGCTTATTGATAAATTCGGTGATAACGGCGTTGTATCCGTTGTTATCGGCAAAAAGGATAATGACATACTCAATATGGAACTGTGGATAATGAGCTGCCGTGTGCTTAAAAGGGATATGGAGCTTGCCATGCTTGACAGGCTTGTTGAACGCTGTAAGGAACAGGGCATAAAGACTATCAGGGGGTATTATTATCCCACAGCAAAGAACAATATGGTAAGAGAGCTGTATAAATTCTTCGGATTTGAAAAGATAAGCGAGGATGAAACAGGCAATACCGTATGGGAGATGTCCGTTGACACTTACGAGCAGAGAAATCATGTTATAAATGTTGAGGGTAACAACTCAATTCAACAATAAATAAAAATCAAAGGAGCAGAACAAAATGGATACAAAGGTAATTTATCAGAGACTCAACAAGGTTTTCCGTGACGTATTTGATGACGATTCAATAACGGTTAACCCCAAGACAACAGCAGATGACATTGACGACTGGGACAGCCTTGAGCATATCACACTTATCAATGCTGTTGAGCGTGAATTCAAGATGAAATTCAAGATGGGCGAGATATCTTCCATGAAGAATGTCGGAGAGATGGCATCTATCATAGCCGCAAGAGCGAAGGCTTGATTCTGATGGGGCAGTTACATGTGGAAAACCCTTTTTCAGCGAAAAAAGGGTTATTCCCCATACCCCTTTCCTGAAAACGCTTATTAAAAATGCATGGCAGACCTGTTAAATCAGGCTTGCCATGCATTTTATTGTTATATTTGATTTAGCTGAAATTATTTTGCATTATTGTTTATTACAGTCAGAACTTTTTCAATAGAAATTTCAAGGTCATCTGAGATCTCTTCGGGTGACTTTCCTTTTTTATACATTTTAGTTATTATTTCGGCTTCTTTTTTTTCTTCTCCTTTAGCCAGACCGATAACTTCACCTTCTGCTTTTCCTTCCGCTCTGCCTTCCGCTATCCCTTCACGTCTTGCATTTCCCAATGCAGAGGCTTCATCATGCAGAAGCTTTTCACGATAATATGCTTCCTGACGAACTTGCTGATCGGCACTGAGATGTCTGAGCATTACGATAGTATCCTGTACTTCGGGAATTGTTGTTGCTTCCTGTATTGCCATAAGGTCACCCTCCGTTTCTGCATTTATGCGTTTGAGGCGGCAAATTGTGAGTTGTAGAGGTTTGTGTAAAAGCCGTTTTTCGCCATTAGCTGTGAATGACTGCCCTGTTCGATTACGTTTCCGTCCTTCATTACAAGTATTACGTCAGCTTCCTTGATAGTCGAAAGCCGGTGTGCAACGATAAAGCTTGTCCGTCCTTTCATCATGTTGTTGAATGCCCTTTGAATGCGTATCTCGGTTCGTGTATCTATACTGCTTGTTGCTTCATCAAGTATCAGCATCGGCGGATCACAAAGCATTACTCTTGCTATACACATAAGCTGTTTCTGTCCCTGTGAAAGATTTGAGCCGTCCTCGGTTATTATCGTGTCGTA
>JBGVAQ010000181.1:0-2130 GCA_045224775.1 Acutalibacteraceae bacterium
CTTGTAAAATCACTGCCCATAAACTTTTCAGGTGTGGAGTATTCGGCAATACCCCAGCCGTATGGCTTACCATATTTGTCCTTTTGATAAACAAAATCGCTTATTATCACATAGCATTGTGCCTGCAAACGGTTTATTATGGTGTCAAAGCCCTTTTTGCCGTCCTTTCGGTAATTGCCCTTTTCCTTCAATTCTTTTGAGAGTATAGGAGCAGACAAGTCCAGAAGCTCAAAAAGCTCTTTGTCTTTATAGGGGGCAAGACCGTCATCAAATCTTGCATCAAAATCATATCCGTTTCTGCGGTAGTTTGCGAAATCAGGGAACCAGTCCTTGCTGATATAGACCGCCTTATTTTCAAAAAACTTTCCGTAGGCACAGCCGGTTTCCTTTATAACCGGACCTTTCCAGTCCCATGCAGGCCACATACTGTCGCCGAGACTGTTATACCAACACTCAGGTGCGATGTGTTCTTCTATGGAAAAGCCCGGTATTGAATTTGTAAAAAACGGAACAAACCCATACTCGTTTATTGCCTGAATCAAATCGTTTTTTGTTCGGATATAAAAATCAAATCCGTTCATAAACTTTTCTTTTAATCCTCTTTTCTCAGATCAAAGTTATACAGCACCTTTGTATTTTTCCATTCCGAAAACCCTGCAAGCTCATAATAACCCCATAAAGGCAGGTCCTTTGCAGATTCCGGATAAGAGTCGCCTTCTACTCTTTTGCCCATCACCATATTTATCTGGTCCTGTGATAACGCAAGGTGCGGCTCTTCGTTATCATAATCCGAATCTATGGTCGGGTCTTCCTGTATTGCTTCCAGTTTTGCGTTCCGGGCCAGAACCTGTGATACAGTCTCTGAAGCGATTGCTTTCTGTATGTCCATTAAACGGGTATCATAAGGCAAGGGACGAGGATAATAGATCATCATTTCAGGCAGGATATTTGTATGAGAGAACATAATGTCCGGCAGTTCTATCAGAATATCTGTCAGCATCATATCCCTGAATTCTTCATTTTCAAATTCGACCTCATGAATGTAAAAAATGTTCAATGGTCTTGTTATATTATGTGCCTGCATCACGCCGCCGCTTTCACAAAGGGCTGAAATGACATATTCAAGGTCGGCGTTGATCTCATCGCACATATCATACAGATTGTATCCTCTTCGCTCTATTTCTTCACCAAGAATAAGATAACCTTCTATCGTTCCGATACGCACTGCCTTTTCCGGATCGGAAAATATGTTGTCTTCCTCCTCCTCGCTGAGTCCATGCGGAATACCAAAAATGCCTATGGAATAGTATTTGATATAATCCGACTCAAAATTGATATCTTCATATTCCAGACTGTGCCTGCTGGGGTCTATCGAATAGGTAAAAACATCTCTGAAATGCTCCTGATAGGCAAACTCAAATTCTTCTTCAAATTCCATAATTCTCTTTCTCCTTATAGTACGGTTTATTACTCTTTGCTTTTTTATTATACTCCATTCGAATAATAATAGCAAACCTTATGTTATAAACTCGTCTGAAATATTAACAACCTCACGACCGATTTTTTTGGCATATTGTACGGCAGTATAATGCTTATGATCGATGCTATGAAAAACGAGAATGTATAAAGAAAAAACATTTTACCCTTGACATGAATTTTATTAGCGATTATAATATGCACAGTTAATATTTATTCCATCTGTTTATCAGGTGTGTCCGGCTTGGCTCCGGACGGTTTCAGATCAGTACCATATCAGGCTCACGCTTGAGGTGCTTACGGCTGTGTCACAAGATGCAGCAAGAGATTATCGTTTCGTGCGATTAACAGCAGGTGTATTCCTGCAATTCAGAAAGAGAATAAGTGCATCCGCACACAACAAGGACTGTCAGTTCGTTCAGAAAGAATGAATTTATAGTCCTTTTTTATTTTCTATGTAAAATTGAGCGTCAACAAAGACCTATCGAAAAGAATAGTCTTTCGTTGACGCTCTTTTTTAATATACAAATTTACAGAAAGAGAGGTCATCAAAAATGACAACAACAGCAACCTACACCCCTAATGTGCTTTGCAGCACGGCAGGAATGTCCGAACAGGAATGGCTCGGTTGGAGAACAAAGGGAATCGGCGGCA
>JBGVAQ010000182.1:0-9144 GCA_045224775.1 Acutalibacteraceae bacterium
CTGTCTTTATGCCTTTCTGTGATGTGCTGCTGTTCTTTGAGCTTGATGAGCCTGAACCGGACGCTGTAGTAATCTTTAGCTTGCCGCTGTTAAGTGTAACATAGCCGCTGAATTCCTTGTTATCATCAGATGCTTTGACCGATATTCCGTCATATCCGGATGTAACAGTCATATCTGCCTTTTCAAAATAGAAATAGCTGTCATTATCATCATTTTCAAGCTTTATACCATCATGTGCTGATGTTATATTTATCGTGCCTCCGCCTATCCTCAGCGAATTGCCTGCTTTTATACCTATGGAAGATGCTTCCGTCGTAAGTGTGGAGCCTGTTATTTTCAGATCTTTCTTGCATACTATTGCGTGAAGGGATGAATTTATATTCAGACTGCCGCTTCCGTTTATAGTAACATCATCCTTTGCATATACAGCACCGTCTTCCTTTGCCGATGAATCTGAGTTGTTATATGTCAGACTGCTTGAGCCTGTACACTGTATTATCAGCTTGTCACATGATTTTACATTGATACATGGTGCTTTTGTATTGGTCATACTTACTGAATCAAGGATAAGATATATATTTCCTGATTCAGTAGTATCGTTTATTACTATTGAAACATTCTCCGAACTGCCTGTTACTTTATAAATACCCTTTGAGGTTATCGTTACTTCACTGCCTGATGTTCCTCTTGTCGTGTCTGATATAGTGCCTTCATTACCGGAAAGTTTTATCTCGGCATTAACACTTTCTGATGTCACATCCTTTGTATCACTATCTGAAAACATTTCATCTGATGATACAGAGGAACTTTCAGCTGAGCTTTGTGTGCCGCTCTGGTCACCGTTATTACTTTCGGTTTTTTCGGAAGACGTCCCTGAAATTATTGATACCTGTGATGAACTGTCTTTACTGCTATTATTTGAACACGCCGTTAAGCAACAGACTGATAATATCAGCGACATGAATATGACTGCGCTTTTCTTCAACATATATCTGCACCCCTATCATAACTGATTCTGCTGTTCTGTATACGGAAGAACAGATATCTCAAGATTGCCGTTCTTCGTTCTGATTTCATCTATAAATTCCTTTTCTTCGCTCGGATCCTTCATTACTATCTTGAACGAAAGTCTGAACATTGAACCCATGCCCGTTGTCTTTACTCCTGCGTTTTCATAGCTTTTCAGATAATGCTTGAATGTATCATCAAATGCACCCGAATATTCGAGCGATTCGGGAATTGTTATACGGAGCAATCTCTCTTCTGTCATGCTCTTATGCTCAAATATAGGCAGAATTGAAAGTACAAGGAAAATAACCGCCATTCCGAGCATTATGATAACACCGTATGCTATGTAACCCATTCCGAATGCTATTCCTGAACCCATTGCTATGAGTATTGCGGCTATTTCATCAGCACTTCCCTGTGCCGAACGGAAACGTATAAGACTGAATGCACCGCCTATCGCAACGCCTGCACCTATATTGCCGTTTACAAAAGTTATGACTGCTGCTACAACAAATGGTACTATTGCAGTTACTATAAAGAAACGTTTCTTTGAACGTATCTTGAAGGATATAAGCCATGCATAAACAAAGCCTGTAACTATGGCAGCCGCTGCCATTATAAAGAACTGCGCTGAAGTTATCTGTGCAGTTGTAACTGATGATGGATAAATAGAATCAAACATAATATTATTTCCTTTCATTTAACTTTTAACAGCTGTTGTCTGTATGCCTCTCCGTATTTGGAAAAACTGCCTTTGTATATCCTGCCTTTTGTAAGGATATCCGAAAGCCACAGCGGAACTGCCTGCTGTACTTTTACTTCAAGTATAGTATATCCGTCTTTAAGAAGTGATGTCCCGTCCATCGAACATCTTAGGTCGAGATCTTCATATCTGTAACGTGGGTTATGGTCTATTGTCAGTCTGAGGTCTCCGTCAGGCTGGAAATATGCCACTCTGTCGTATATTATCATACATGCCGGAACAAGTGTCTTATAATAATCACGAAAGGTCGTTATCTCCCTGTTTATCTGACCTCCCGCACATATATCACCCTCACCGTCAAAGAATTTTTTCACCAGCGGTATCGTTGACTGCACACGCCTTTTATACACTATTCCGTATGCCTTGCGTTTAAGCTCCAGAAATACAGGTGATGTATCTGTTGCGATTCCGTATGATCTCAGCCTTATTTTTTCCTTGAACGGTGGTTTTTCTACAGATGTTCTTATAAGTCTGTAATTCGGTGTATCGTAATAAAGTGAAGCTATTGATGTGAGTCCGAATTTGTCTATTTTCATATAGCCTTCGACACTCTTTTTGAAATACTATGTCTGTTCCGGTGACACTATGTATTTCATCTCATATCTTTTCATTACTACAACCGGATTTGCTACGACTGACATATGCTCACCTTCTTTACAGATCTATTGTTATTGTGAATATACCGTTGTTTACCTTTGCACTTACTCTGCCGTTATGTGCTTTGACTATATCCTTTACATATGAAAGTCCGAGTCCTGCACCGTCTTTATCAGAGGCATTATCAAGACGTGTGAAACGATCGAATATCTGGTCGTAGCTTCCGTTTGGAAGATCAGTATCGTTCATCTGTACTATCTTTATCCTCTCATTCTGCTTTTTAAGGCTGAATGTCGCTTTTGATAATGCAAACTTAACCGAATTGGAAATAAGCTCTGATATTACCTTTCTTATTCCCTCTTCATCACCTCTGAATATTACATCAGGCTGTATATCATGATTCAGCTCAACGCCTTTTTCATCGAACTTTTTATGATTGATATCAATGACTGCGTTGAAAATATCGGATATATTAGTCTTTGATATCGAAATATCAGATTCCTCAAATACTGAAAGCTCTCTCAGTTCTTTTACAAGACCTGTCATCTTTCGTACTTGTCTGTTTATAGACTTTGTGATCTCGTCAGAACCTTTTTCCTTTTCAAGTATCTCTGTATTTGCGTTTATGACCGTAAGCGGCATCTTAAACTGGCTTTCAAGCTTTGCTATGAACTGCTTCTGCTTTCTGTCGGCTTCCTCAACAGGCTTGAACAGCTTCTTGCCTATCATAATAAGGAACAGCAGACTTATTACAAGTACTACTGCCTCTCCGATAGATGATATTATAAGTGTTCTGTAGGACGGGAGAAGCTCTCTTGACTGGTCTATTACTGTTACCAATGTACGTCCGTTATCCTCATAAACTCTGAAACGATATGTACCTCTTGTCCAGCCTGTTGAGCTGTTAAGCAGGCTCCTTGCCCAGCTTTCTGCTTCTTCCTCACTGAATGCTGATATCATATACTCTATCTTCTGTGCATTTCCGTCCTTGTCAAATGCATATGTGAAATACCTTATCGAAGAAGACACATCTGGTGCATCAGGTCCCATCGGACCGAATCTTCCGTTATCACCGAATTTCATTTCCCCGTTATTGTTCTTCTTCGTCTTTTTCATAGCACCATGATTATTCGATATCATTTCTGTAAGATGATCTGCGTCATCACTCACCATTGAAAAGTTTATAACATTTATAACAGACAGCAGTACGGTGAGCAGTACGAATATAGCAAGCTCTGCATAAAATATAAATTTTTTTCTCGCTTTATTCATTGTTATTCTTCACCAACCTGTAACCCTCATTGATAACATATTTTATCGTGGGCCTCTTTCTCAGTTTTTTAAGTTTCCTGTTAAGAGCGTTTATATACGGGGCTGCCCTTTTGTTATCCGTTTCACTATTATTTACAAGTGAACGGAAAATATCTATCTCCTCATTCGTGACTCTCATTTCGTCACATAATCGGAATCCCGAAATATCAAAACTTACATCCTCATATTCAAGTTTTTCCTTACTCTTATGCTTACTGTCTACGCTTTTTATCAGCGTTGTAAGCTCCGACGGCATAAACGGAAGGGAAAGATATGCATTTGCAAGCATCTTATCCATTAGCTTTCCCGAATTTATCTTCCTGTCAGATATCATTATAACAGGAATATCACTTTCATTGAGTTGCTTTAGTATCTCCCTGCTTGATATTCTTGGTATATTCTCATCAAGTACGACTATATCAGGTTTCTGTTGAGATGCAAGCTTTGATATGACCTGTGTGCCGTCAAATACGGCTGTTACTTCGTCATTCTCATATTCAATAAGACGTGTGAATGCCAGAAGAAAATCTCTGTCATGGTTTGCAAGCATAACTCTCATAACTTACCACCTCTTTGATCTTTTTTATTGTTTAATTATTCCTTTATATAAATAATATAGCCTCTGTTTTGAATTGATATTAATTAAAAATAAATAATTGTTAAATAAAACCTTTAAAGTTTTCAAGGTAAAAGGCTCTGCACCCGTAAGAGTACAGAGCCTTCGTAAAGCATTATAAGAGACCGTTAATTACATGCTTCTCTCATATGCCTCGATCATCTTTTTTACCATCTGTCCGCCGACTGAACCTGCCTGACGTGAGGTGAGATCGCCGTTATATCCCTGCTTGAGATCAACGCCTACTTCATTGGCACATTCCATCTTGAAGTTTTCCATAGCCTGTCTTGATTCAGGTACATTGATAGAATTTGAATTGTTAGACATAAATCATTTCTCCCTTTTTTCTTTCAGGCAGAATATTTTTTCGGTGCTATAAATGATATTTTTATCAAACCGAAGAACTTTTCTGTCTGTGCTATTAGTTTTATCTTTTTATTAGTAATTATTACAAAAACTTTGTGTTAAATTCAGGAAAAAACGTCCGCTCTTTATTTGTGCAAAATAGTGTAACGATTTTTAGTCAATGAATTATATCATGCAAGTTGTTCCATATAGAATGAAACTTATTCGGAAACACTTGATATTTATTTTTTATCGGATATAATAAAAAGCAGCAAAACTTAAAATAATACCCAAATAACAGGAGGTACTTAATCATGAAAAAAGAAAAATCCGCATTTAACAGAATTTCTCCGCTTTATTACATAGTATTCGGCATTTGCGTTATAATCATAAGTCTTATCCTTTATCCTACTGGCGACTGGATAATATGCTCTGTCTTTACACATTCACCGTTTGTTTATTCCGTCAAACAACATATCGTTCTTCCCTGCGTTACGGGTATCTTCGTTGCAGTATTATTTTTTGCAGCAGACAAGCTGTTCAAAAAGAAAGAAAACAACGAGGACAGCAAAAAATAACTCTGACAAACAATAAGAAGTTTTGAAGAATCTCCGCATATTTTACCATTTACAGTCAATACTAAAAATAAAAAACGGAGGTATTGTTTTGGTATACAACAAGGTAGAAATATGCGGAGTTAATACTTCAAGACTTCCCGTACTTTCGGAAAGCCGAAAGCAGGAACTTCTTAAAACCATGCGTGAAGGTTCTCCGTCAACAAGAAAAAATGCAAGAGATGAAATGATAAACGGAAATCTCAGGCTTGTACTCAGCGTTATACAAAAATTCGCAAACAGAGGCGAAAATCCAGATGATCTTTTTCAGGTGGGCTGTATAGGACTTATAAAGGCCATTGACAATTTCAACTGTGATAAAGATGTAAGATTTTCCACCTATGGCGTACCTATGATAATCGGTGAAGTAAGGCGATACCTCAGAGATCACAACGCTGTAAGAGTCAGCCGTTCTCTAAAAGATACCGCATACAGAGCTATGCAGGTAAAAGAAAGGCTTACTCTTGAAAACAACCGTGAACCGAGAATAGAAGAAATCGCAAAAGAACTTGATATACCGAAAGAAAATGTCGTTATAGCTCTTGAAGCTATTGTTGAGCCTGTATCGCTTTATGAACCTGTCTATTCCGACGGCACAGATACTATATATGTAATGGACCAGCTTGGTGACAGTGATGACGATGTACACTGGCTCGATGAAATAGCTCTGAGAGATGCTATGGATTCGCTTAATGAACGTGAAAAGAAAATTCTCGGACTAAGATTTTTCCGTGGAAGAACTCAAATGGAGGTTGCCGAGGAAATAGGCATAAGTCAGGCTCAGGTATCAAGACTTGAAAAAGCAGCTGTCGGAAAAATCAATGCCGCTGTTCACAGTCAGTAAATTATATTTTCTCCTTTGATATGAACCTTTTTCCGACAATGACGTATTATGTAATGTAATCAATCAAAGGAGGAATTTATCATGTGTAACAATGGTTTTTTCGGTAACAACAGCTGTGCTTGGGTGATCATCCTTATCGTTATCCTCTGCTGCTGCGGCGGTAACGGCGGTAACTGCGGCTGTGGCTGCAACGATAATAATGGCTGCGGATGCGGCTGCTGAGCCTGTAATTACTGAATAAAAATACGGGGCATGTACAGTCTGACTGTATGTGCCCCGTTTGATATTATAGGTCTATTTTTTAAATCTCTTTGCCGTTTTCAATATCGGTTATAAGATCTACTCTGCGCTGATGTCTGCCGCCTTCAAATTCTGTCGATATGAAAATATCAACAAGCTTGTTTGCAAGCTCCTGTGATACGACATTCTGTCCCATACAGATAACATTCGCATTGTTGTGTCTTCTTGTCATTTCTGCAAGCATCTCATTTGTACATACTGCGGCTCTTATCCCCTTGACCTTATTTGCAGCCATTGAAACTCCAAGTCCTGTAGTACACAGAATGATACCAAAATCATACTCATTCTTTGCAACTGCTGATGCTGCATAATATGCATACTTCGGATAATCTACAGATTCCTTTGAATAACATCCGAAATCATGGTACTCTATTCCCTTTTCTTCAAGATGCTTCTTTACAGACTCTTTAAGATCAAATGCTCCGTGGTCTGCCGAAATTGCAAGCTTCATAAATCATTGTCCCTTTCTATCTGTTTTTTCTTTTTCCTTTCTCTCTTTAAGCTCACGCTCTGCCTGCGGAAGTCTCAGATACATCGGCATAAGCTCATCTGAACTGCAAAGGCTATTTCCGGCAGCCATTTTTTCTGCCGCTTTTGCTGTTCCGTATGCATGCTGGAAACGTATATTTTCAGGTGTAAGCATTACAGAATGGTATTTTTCCCCGAAAGCTTTATAGCAAAGCTCTGCTCCATCACCGACAAGATATATAGTATTCTCCTCATAATTGCCAAGATCAGCCTCAAGCTCTGCTATGCTTATGGCTCTGTCCTCGGTCAGACGCTGTATATCTCCGTCATCAAGCATGAAAAGCGCATTATAAACCTGTGAACATCTTGCATCCATAACCGCACACACTATTCCGCTTGTATATGGCATACAATGAGCCATAGATTCAAGTGTTGACACGGATGCGCACTTTTTATCAAGCGGCATGGACATTCCCTTTACTGTTGCAACACCTATTCTTACTCCGGTAAATGAACCCGGTCCTGCATTTACAGCAAAAACATCTATATCTTTAAGCTCAACAGCGGCAGTCTTTAAAAGTGCTTCAACAATCGGCATAAGTGTCTGGCTGTGAGTAGTCTTTGTATTGAGATAAAACTCACCCATAAGTTTTCCGTCATGCAGCAAGGCAGCGGAAACAGGTGATGCACTTGTATCTACGGCAAGTATATTCATATCGGTTCAGCTCCCTCTATAGTTATCTCCCGCTCATTATCCGATATGCGTTTTATCGTAATATCAATACGATTTTCCGGAAGATATTCCTTTATGTTCTCGCTCCATTCGATTATAAGTACTCCGTTATCGGTATAATCAAAAAAGCCTGTTGAATAAAGATCATCAAAGCTGTTTATACGGTACATATCGAAATGATAAAGCATGTATTTGCCCTCGTATTCATGCACAAGTGCAAATGTCGGACTTGAAACACCGTCTGTTATCCCAAGTCCTCTTGCAAGTCCTCTTGTGAATGCTGTCTTGCCTGCTCCGAGGTCTCCGTACATAGCTATTATCTCCGTACCGCTTAGTGTCGCAGCAAGTTTTTCGGCAAGCTGTTCTGTCTGCTGCTCCGACACGGTTTTAAATTTCTGCAAGATAGCTCTCTCCTATCAGAAAAGTCCTGTTATTTTGCCGTTTGTATCAACGTCTATTTTCTCGGCTGCCGGTGATTTCGGAAGTCCCGGCATCGTCATTATATCACCTGTATATACAACAACAAAGCCTGCTCCGTTTGAAAGTCTTGCGTCACGAACCGTTATATTGAAGCCCTCAGGCTTTCCGAGACGTGAAGGATCATCCGAAAGTGAATACTGTGTCTTTGCAACACAGACAGGAAGTCCCTTTACATCAAGCTTCTCTATCTCTGCAATAGCCTTTTCTGCGGCTGTTGTATATGTAACACCGTCTGCACCGTATATTTCCTTTGCTATTACAGCTATCTTATCCTTTACAGAAAGATCTGCGTCATACAGCACCTTGAACTCTGACGGCTTTTCGGCTGCCGCTGCCACCTTTTCTGCAAGCTCTTTTCCGCCTTCTCCGCCTTTTGCAAATACTTCTGAAAGTGCAAAATCTGCTCCAAGCTCCTTACAGTAGTTCTCTATAAACTCAAGCTCTGCATCCGTATCTGCACCGAAGCGGTTTATAGCAACTACTACCGGCACTCCGTACTTATGCATATTATTTATATGTACACCAAGATTTACTATACCCTTTGAAAGAGCATCAAGATTTTCTGTACCAAGCTCTGCTTTCGGAACTCCGCCATTATATTTGAGCGCACGAACTGTTGCAACAAGTACGACTGCTGACGGTTTAAGCCCTGCCTTGCGGCACTTTATATCAAAAAATTTCTCTGCTCCGAGGTCTGAGCCGAAGCCTGCTTCTGTAACACAGTAATCTGCAAGCTTTAATCCTAACTTTGTAGCTCTTACCGAGTTACAGCCGTGTGCTATATTTGCAAACGGACCGCCGTGCATGAGTGCGGGTGTTCCTTCAAGCGTCTGAACAAGATTCGGCTTTATGGCATCCTTGAGAAGTGCTGCCATTGCACCGTCTGCCTTAAGGTCAGATGCATATATAGGTGTACCTTCGGTAGAATATGCAACGAGTATTCTGCCAAGTCTTGCCTTAAGATCGTCTATATCGGCTGCAAGGCAAAGTATTGCCATTACCTCACTCGCAACGGTTATTATAAAGCCGTCCTCACGGGGTACGCCGTTGACTCTGCCGCCAAGA
>JBGVAQ010000183.1:0-3094 GCA_045224775.1 Acutalibacteraceae bacterium
CTGGGGGAAGAAATTGAGATGATTATCAGAAATATACGCTTCGCAATTAAAAGCGACGGCTTTGGCGATGTTTTTGATAATCTGACGGAAAGGGAAAAAGAGGCACTCATTTTATTTGTAGGCTTTGGCTACGATTTTGATTCGATTGGAAAACTCCTGGGGATCACTCCTGAACGAGCAAGGGACTACAAATATAACGGGCTGAAGAAAGCGAGGGCGAAGAAGAATGGAAGAAGAAAAAATCATAATTGATTACGACATGATCATTGCTGCCAAGAGTGGAAGTATGCAGGCTCTCGGATACATACTCGATCGTCACAGCGACTATATAAACAGAGTGGTGTATCATATAGCACCTTGGCTTAACAAGCAGTGTCGAGAAGAATGCAGCCAGGAAATCATGATGGCTCTTATGCGGCTCATCAGAGAGAAATACAGAGTATAACAATAAAACGGAACTTTCTGGCATTCTTACACCTTTTATTTGTCATTCTCATAAAGTCCATAAGAGTTAAGTGTTTTAGCAGGCATGGTGTCTCTTATAGGCTTTTCGGGCTGACAAGTCCGATGTAAGAATTGCCACCACTACGGTGGGAGTGAACCTTGAAAACAGAATATGGTCATTCTGCAAGACGTATGGAATGTGGAGCTTGCTAAGTGGATGGTGCGATGATCTGCGGTTATATTGCAGCGAGCGTTATCTGTTCTGGCTAACGACAGTAAGGGCTGTCGCGGCGATGATACTTCCAGTGATAATGATACATTTTCCCGAGGGAAACCAATTAGCGAAGGTGGTGCAACGCCAATGTGGGTTACGAACCTGGTAACTACTTGCAGGATTTTTTTGAATGTCTGTGGGCAAAAGCCTATCTGTGAATCAGACAGTTTTTTGCCTGCAGATATTAATTAATGGAGAGATGAGAAGTGGAGGTGGTCGCTATAGATAATAAGAAGCTATTACGTTATAGCATTCAACTGTCTATGCTAAAACAGCTCCTTATCAAACACCTGATTGATGATAGGGAATATAAAAGAATATTAGTGGTACTTATGCGAGATTATGGCGTAATATCTGATCTTAAAACTTGACTTATCTACCGTATTATTTTATATTTATCATAGTACATTACGATAGTGATACAAAAATGAGAGGTGGATATGGAAGTTGAAGTTATAAAAGCAAAGACAAACTTTGACAATTCTGCGGCGGTAGGCAGAAAAGACCGCCTCAGAGTAGCTGCGTATTGTCGAGTAAGTACTGCGGATGAAGAGCAGATCAAGAGTTATGACTCTATGGTTAAGTATTATACTGATTTAATAAAGAAGAATCCCGATTGGAAATTTGTTGAAGTATATGCTGACAAGGCTTCTACCGGAACCAAAGCAGAGACGAGGGAGAATTTTCAGAGGCTTATAGCAGACTGCATGGCTGGCAAGATAGACATGGTTATTGCAAAGAGTCTTTCGAGGTTTGCAAGGAACACACTGGATACCCTAAAGTATGTGAGGCAGCTCCGAACAAAGAATGTTGCTATTTATTTTGAGGTTGAGAAGATTAACACTATCAAGGATGGAGAATTCCTTCTTACCATTCTAAGTTCTGTGGCACAGCAGGAAGTAGAGAACACTTCTGCATATGTAAAAAAGGGTCTTAAGATGAAGATGAAGCGGGGTGAGCTTGTAGGATTTCAGGGCTGCCTTGGCTATAAGTATGATATAGAGACCAAAACGATATCGGTAGATGAAACAGAAGCCGAAACTGTCAGATATATGTTTGAAAGATATGTGGCAGGAGCCGGAAGCACGATGATTGCCAGAGAGCTTAATGAGCAAGGCATCATGACTATACGGGGTAATCCTTGGACATCTTCAAGCGTCATGGGGGTTATCAATAATGAAAAGTATACAGGTGACATTCTGTTAGGAAAGACATTTACTGTTGATCCTATAACTAAGAGAAGGCTTGATAATCTTGGAGAGGAAGATCGCTTTTTTATAAAAAATCATCATGAGCCAATTATCTCACATGAGACGTTTGAAAAAGCACAGGCTCTGAGAGAAAGGCGTAATGGTGGAAGACAGCACCATGTTGAGATTGGCAAGAGAGAAAAGTACAGTAGAATGTTTGCGTTTAGCTCTCTTATAGAATGTGGTTTTTGCGGTGGTCATCTCACAAGAAGAAAATGGCACAGCTCATCCAAGTATAAAAAGACTATTTGGCAATGTGTTACATCTACGAAGGGTGGCAAAAAGCTATGTCCCGATTCCAAAGGTATTCCGGAACAGGTCATAGAGGAAGCATTTATAGAATCATATAGACTTTTGTGTTCAGATAATCAGGAAGTAATGAATGAGTTTCTGAGTAGGATAGAGAAGACTCTTGGAGATGATGCCAACGAGAAGAACTATCAGAAGGCTAAGAAAGAGGTCAAGCAATACAAAGAAAAAAGAAAAAAACTTCTTGATAAATATGTTGATGACGGGATAGATAAAGAAACCTATATGTCAATGGATGCTGAATATGAGGTTAAATATGCAGAAGCACAGTCTCAGCTTGAATACTATGAAAAGCAGGTACAGGGAGACGATAGTCTTCGCAAGAGAATAGAAGGCTTCAGAAAGACTCTTACTCAGAATCAGGTTCTTGAAGAATTTGATAGAGCGGTTTTTGAAAGTATTGTTGAAAAAGTCATTGTCGGAGGGTACGACGATGACGGAAATGCAGATCCCTATAAGGTCACTTTTATATACAAAACCGGATTCAAGGATAGCTTCGATCATGCTAAAACAAAGTTTGGTCCGAAGAGTAAAAAGAGCGACGAAAATGTGTCCTCAAATAGTAGTGTACATCAGGAAAATCAGTGCTCAAATCATAGTGTAGACACATGTGGAGACGGTCTGTTTGATGTCAAGGGTCGAAGGAAAATAGCCGCGAAAGTCCAGTAATACTGCGGTTTTCGGGCAATCGGGCAAATTTGACATCGGGCAGGACGAACGCTTCTCGGTAACTTATCCAAGGGCAAATCAACTTAAGAAGTGTGAGAGTTGAATTGCCACGATAGATGTCGCTATGTTGAGTTGCCGAGTTAGATGT
>JBGVAQ010000184.1:0-4107 GCA_045224775.1 Acutalibacteraceae bacterium
GAAAATCCGTTTTACTATATTGACTACTGCCTTGCACAGACTGCCGCACTCGAATTCTGGACAATAATGCAGAAAAGCCATGACGAAGCATGGGAACGCTATATGAAACTTGTCCGGAAAGCCGGCACACAGACATTTGATGAACTTATACAGACAGCCGGACTGAACTCTCCCTTTGACGAAAATACTTTGAAGGAAGTTGCAGAAACTGCGGAAAAATGGCTCGAAAATAACAAACTTTAAAAGGGGTGATAAACCTTTATGATTAAAAACTTTGTTGAGTTTGATAATGTATATAAAAGGTACAAAATGGGCGAAGTCACGATAACTGCCGCTGACGGCGTAAGCTTTTCGGTAGATGAGGGTGAATTTGCCGTTGTAGTAGGTCTTTCGGGTGCAGGAAAAACAACCGTCCTGAATATACTCGGCGGCATCGACAGCTGTGACGAGGGACGCATAATCGTAGGCGGAAAGGATATAAGCAAGCTCGGAAAGCATGATCTCGCTTCATACAGACGTTATGATATCGGATTTGTGTTCCAGTTCTATAACCTTGTGCCGAATCTTACAGCCAAGGAAAATGTAGAGCTTGCAACGCAGATATGCAAGGACTCGATAGATGCCGACACAGCGCTTGAAAGTGTAGGACTTTCGGAAAGAAAAAACAATTTCCCGTCACAGCTTTCAGGCGGTGAACAGCAAAGAGTATCTATCGCAAGAGCACTTGCAAAAAAACCAAAGCTTTTGCTTTGTGATGAGCCGACAGGTGCGCTGGACTATAACACAGGCAAGACCATTCTGAAACTTCTGCAAACAAAATGTATAGAGGACAAAATGACTGTCATACTCATAACACACAATTCAGCCATTACACCTATGGCTAACCGTGTAATAAGAATGAGAAGCGGAAAGGTAATAAGCAATACCGTCAATCCGGCTCCTCTGCCGATAGAGCAGATAGAATGGTAATACGGAGGTGATATTTATAAAAAAGAAATTCAAAAAAAGCTCGCTGAGAAAAAATATCATCCGTGAAATAGCAAGAAGCAAGTCAAGATTTTTTTCGATATTTGCAATAATAGGTATAAGCGTAGGTTTTTTTACGGGTGTTAAATCCACTTCTCCGAGTATGGTGGAAACTGCCGAAAGATATGTACACGATCAGCACCTTTCAGATATAAATTTAATATCCACAGTCGGATTTGACGATGATGATATAACCGATATCCTGAATCTTGACAGCACTGTTGAAGTAATGCCTGCTTATATGGCAGACATTGTTATTACTCAGGATACAACAGATTATGTCGTAAGGATATACTCCGTTCCCCAAGAAACAGAAACAAACAAAAACATAATCAATGAGCCTGTCATAAAAAGCGGACGTATGCCCAAAAATGAGGGCGAATGCGTTATTGAGGACTACTATTTTAAATCATCAAAGTATAAGATAGGCGATACAATAAAAATAAATCCGACTGTCGAGGGCAAGGATACTCTTAATATGGTAAAACACCTTGAATACAAGATAGTCGGCACAATATATGATCCTCTCTATTTCACATATCTGAGAGGAAATACAAATATCGGTGACGGTGCGATCACGTTCTACATGATGATATCCCCCGATGACTTTGCATATGAACGCTACACAAATGCTTTTGTACGCACAAAAGCCTCGGACGGTGACCGTTCAGCTTTTTCCGATGAATACAAAAACATGATAGAACAGGAAAAGCCCGAATATAAAAAGCTTTCGGAAAAATGTATCGAAAGATTCAATAACACAACCCTTTACGATGCAAAGAAAAAGCTTTCCGATGCTCAGACTGAGTATAACGACAAGAAAAAAGAAGCTCTCGACAAGATAGCTGACGGCGAAAAAAAGCTCATGGAGGGCGAACAGGAATATTATAAGAAAATAGCTGATGCCAGAAAAGAGCTTGATGACGGTGAAAAGGAGCTTGAAAAAGGCCGTCAGAAGCTTGAAGAAGGCGAACAAAAGTATAAAGACGTTATCGAGGAAGGCAGTAAAAAGCTTGAAGACGGACAGGCTCAGTATAACGAAGGTCTGAAACAGTACAAGGACGGCAAACTTGAATATGAAACAAAAATACGTGAAGCCGAAAGCAAGCTTGAAGCCGCTGAAAAGGAATTTGATACACAGTATAAGAAATTCTATATTTCAACAAAGCCCGATGCGGAATCAAAGCTCTCACTTCTGAAAACCACAACAGATACCTGTAATGAAGCCATATCGGATATTGAACAGCGGCTTGAAAAGCTGAAGCACAGCACAATAACAGGAAGCATTCTGGAAAAAGAGATAAACAAGCTTGAACAACAGCTTGAAGAATACCGTAAAAAGCTTGCCGAATATCAGGTGCAGTATGATGACGGTGTAAAACAGCTTGCAGACGGTGAAAGACAGCTCCTTGAAGGAAAAGCAAAGCTTGAAGCAGGCAGAAAAGAGCTTGAATCACAGAAAGCACAGGGCGAAGCAAAGCTGAATGATGCAAAGCTGAAGCTTGACAAAGCACAGACTGAGCTTGACAACGGAAAGCTTGAATATCAGAAATCCGTAAACACAGGAAAGTTAGAATTAGAGGCGGCACGTTCCAAGCTTGAAACAGGCGAAAGAAAGCTTGAAAGAGGGCGTGAAGAACTTGAAAAACAGGCTGAACTCGGACTTGAAGAAATGAAAATTGCCCGTGAACAGCTTACAGAAGGAAAATACACTGCCCACACACAGCTCTCCGAAGCACAGGAAAAGCTTGATGATGCACAGAAACAGCTTGATGCACTCGACAGTGCAAAATGGATAGTCAATGACCGTGACGATAACCCCGGTTATTCCGGTCTTACAGAGGATGCGGAAAGAATAGATAATATCGCAAAGGTATTCCCCCTGTTTTTCCTTCTTGTAGCCGGTCTTGTATGTCTTACAACTATGACAAGAATGGTTGAGGAACGCCGTACAGAAACAGGTACTCTTAAAGCATTGGGCTATTCAAATGCCGATATAGCCAAAAAGTATATTGTTTACTCCGCACTTGCCGCTGTATCGGGAAGTATAGTCGGCTCAATATTAGGTGTATTTACATTGCCGTACATAATCGTTGATGCATACTGTATAATGTACTCTCTGCCGCCGACAACGCTTGTCGTATCATGGAACAATCTGCTCATAGCTTCTGTTGCCGGTGTAATATGTATCTGCTCGGTATCACTTGCTGCATGTTTCCGTGACCTTAAACTCTCGCCGGCAATGCTTATGCGTCCCAAAGCACCAAAACCCGGAAAACGTATCTGGCTTGAATATATAACTCCCCTTTGGAAACATCTCAACTTTACATCAAAGGTAACTGCAAGAAATCTTTTCAGATATAAAGTACGCTGCCTTATGACAATTATAGGTGTTGCAGGCTGTACGGCACTTATCGTAACAGCCTTTGGTCTGCGTGATTCCACAACAGGCATAGCACCCATGCAGTTTCAGGGCGTTACAAAATATGACGAGATAATTGCACTTTCAAAAGCCGGAACATCATCTCAGAAATCTTATCTCATGTCACAGATACACTCGGATGAAAGAATAAAAACTGCTTCTCTGAGCTACATCGGCTGGATAGAAGCAAAAAGCAGCTCCCGCAGCAAAAAGGTAAACGGCAGAGTATTCATAGGTGAAGACTATGATGAATTCAGCAAAATGTTCATGCTCCGTGACAGGACAACACAGGAGCCTCTTAAACTTACAAACAACGGAGTTATAATAAATGAACGCTGGGGACAGGCTCTTAAAATAAATGCCGGCAATACTATATCCATTTTGCTTGATGACAGTACATATCAGTGCAAAGTAGAAAGCTTTACGGAAAATTATGCAGGAAACTATCTGTATATGACACCCGAATACTACCGTTCACTAACCGGAAAAGAGCTTGAATACAACGTCATAATAACACAGATAGCAGAAAGCTTTAAGGACAGCGAAAAGGAATTAATGACCGACCTGATGAAAAATGATGACATAATGACTGTAACATCTATAAACGATCAGGTCAGCACAATACTTGACGCTCTTGATTCGCTCAATGTCGTTATATT
>JBGVAQ010000185.1:0-1791 GCA_045224775.1 Acutalibacteraceae bacterium
TTTTCACTGTAGATAACACCGTGATATGATTCATCAGGCTCAGTGAATGCAGGGAACTTGCCGTTTGTCCAGTCAAAGTTTCCGCTGTCAACTATAACGCCGCCGAGTGCTACAGCATGACCGTCCATATATTTTGATGTTGAGTGTGTAACGATATCAGCGCCCCATTCAAAAGGTCTGAAATTAACAGGTGTGGGGAAGGTGTTGTCAACGATGAGCGGTACGCCGTGAGCGTGTGCAAGCTTTGCATAAAGCTCTACATCTGCAACGTCAAGCGACGGGTTAGAAACACTTTCAACGAAAACAGCCTTTGTATTTTCTTTAAAAGCTGCATTTATCTCATCTTCTGTAGCATCCGGCTTAACGAATGTGAAGTCGATTCCAAGCTCACGGAGAGATTTGTTGAAAAGATTGAAAGTTCCGCCGTATACTGCGCTTGCGCATACAACATGCTCGCCAGCATGACAGATATTTGTTACTGAGAGCATTGATGCAGCCTGACCTGAAGCTGTAAGCATTGCACCTACGCCGCCTTCAAGTGCTGCTATTTTAGCTGCAACTGTGCTGAGTGTGGGGTTTGCAAGACGGGTATAGAAAAAGCCGTCCTCCTCAAGATCGAAGAGTTTGCCAAGTGTTGCTGCTGAGTCATATTTGAATGTAGTACTCTGAACAATAGGTACAACTCTTGCCTCCCCATTTTTTGGATCATATCCTGCCTGTACACATTTTGTGTCAATATGGTATGCCATTTTTTCATTTCTCCTTTATCTCATTATAGATTTTTATAATATCAGCCGATACCTCAGGGATAGTTCTTGAAGCATCGACGATCTTTATATTTTCTGTATCTTCAAGAAGTCTGAAGACATCAAAAAATCGGTTTCTTATTGCCTGCTGTTTTTCCTTGTTCTCGTATATTTCACGCTGCTGACGGTTATCTGCGATACGTTTATCGCCTGTATCAGTGTCAATATCAAGGAAGATGCAGAGATCGGGGCGCAGGATTTCCTTACAGTCAAGGTTCATTCTCATTACCCATTCAAGATCGGCATCTGTACCCTGATATGCGAATGAGGAATAGTAATATCTGTCGCATATGACATCAAGTCCCTGTTCAAGATACTGCATTATACCGTTTATCGGGTTGACGTTATGGAATATCCTGTCGGTGAGGAACATAGCCGAAAGTTCATAAGCGTCACGGCGCACAAATCCACCGAGAGCATCTCTGAGCATACCGCCTGTTGAAGTATTTGTGGGTTCGGCGGTCTGTACGACATTACCGCCCTGTCTTTTGATTTCTTTTACAAGCAGGTCAATCTGAGTACCCTTTCCCGAACCGTCGATACCCTCAAATACGATAAACTTGCCTCTTTTAATTTTATTCATGATCATTTCTCCGTTTACAATATGACATGTACTATTTTACTCCTAACTGTAAAATTTTTCAATATAAAATTTATAATAACAGGGGAGTATATACAAAAAATGCACATCAGACTATGGCATACAGTTTGATGTGCATATATTGAGGTGAATTATTACTGATTGCGGACTACTACCTGATCTTCATATATGAATTGTGCTACTGATTTACGGAAGTCGTTCCAGTCGTTTATTATTATGACGGAAGAAAGTACGCCGCTTATATAAATGGGATTGTTATATGGATCAGAGAACGAATAAGTCACACCGAGATCGTTGACGATAGGTGCGGATGAAGAAACTATATCATATGTCAGATAGGTTGAGATATTGGAAGCAAGAGAGGTTATTTCGGAGGTTTTGAGG
>JBGVAQ010000186.1:0-2965 GCA_045224775.1 Acutalibacteraceae bacterium
GAATCATATATCTTTAGCAGTAAAGAGTTTGAATCCGAGGGAAATGCGACAACAAGAATAGTACCAATAGAATAGTATACAATTAAAAACAGACGGGTGAGCATTTGTTCACTCGTCTGTTTTTGTTTAGGGAATAATATCTTCTTTAGGCAATTCTATAACCCTATAATTGTCAGGAATCTCGAAAATAGAGTCGTCAACTGATGCACTAACCTCTGAAAATACAGCTTCACTTATAGTATCCTTAACAACAATTGTATTGTTATCCACAAAGTAAAAGTATAGATAATCTTTTGCATTTTTATATGTATATCTTTCTGTATCACAAAGTTTCCCTTTGTATTCTTCCTTGCCATTTCCAACATAATTTAATTCTGTAAACTTATGTGTGTTCAGAAAGCCGTCAAGATCACTCTTATCCATCGAAACTAAAGTTGCAGTCTTATCTTGTTTTGATATAACGTAGAAATTCTTATTTCTCAACAAGATCGTATACTTATATTCATCAGAACTAACATTAATATAGTAATTCACATCCTTGTGAAAAACAGAGAAAGTGGAATTTCCTGCTTGAAAAGTATACGAATATTCTGCACTATTAATAACGTCATAGTATTTACTTTTATATAGGGGTCCGACTGAATCACCATTATCCAATAAAACTTTGTCAGTAGAATCAGATTCATCCAATGGTTTTTCATAGGGTAAAGAAGGCATTTGTGTAGATTCTTCTTTACTGATTGTGGATTCTTGAATCGAATTGCTGCATCCGGTAAAGGTTATTATTAACATGAAAGAAAATATTATTTCTGTAATTCTTCTTAGCATTTGGCATTCTCCTTAATCATTATCTGAGCATATATTATTGATTCATCCTTCATAAAAACAGTTACAACTAACATTCCATTATTCATTTTAAAAGTCCATGGATCTATATTACAATATTCTAATGTACCACCATCATTTAGGAAATTTATTCCTGATATTTGAGAAATATCTATACCCAACAGCTCATTCATTTTATATTCAGTTCCGGGCTGAATAGTATACTCGTTCATAGCAGCCATATAGAAAGGAGATTTTTCCAAAAGCATGTCCAAATTACACTCTATGTATTGAAATAACAGGAAGCTCTTTGGCACATTATCTCTCATAGAAACAGATTCGCATGAGTAAATAACATGCCCGTTCAAATACCAGGAATACATATCCGCAAAAAACTCTTCTGAATTACTTCGAGCATAATCACGTATGTTAGAATTAGAGGATTCTGCCAAATAAGCCTCTTCGACAATATCAGAATGATTTCGATAAGAAGCCAAGTTTGTCATATATCCAAGGAAATGACCCATTTCGTGTTCCAGGCACTCTATACTGCTTATATTAATGATAATCTTTTTCTGAGAGTATATGGTTAATCCAACTGCGTTGGGTATTGTTTCTACGTATGAACTTATAGCTGCATTCGTCAATTCAAAAGTCCATCCACATTTCAGATATAGCTTTCGGAGATATTCCGGCAATGAAGCCCATTCGTACTTTAATTCAACAAGTGCATCATCCTTAATTTGATCATGAAAAGTTATAGTAGGATAATCTATATTCGTCGGAGCTGTTTTTAATTGAACCTGGCTATTTAAATTTTCGGATTCTTCTAATTTATCGATGTTATTTTTTTCGATTTTAGTATTATTTTCATATTCTTTTTTACTTTCCTCTTCTTGCCTTCTGGTTTCTTCTTGTTTTTTCTCAAAAAGTTTTATTTGACGTTCATGTTCTTTATTTTGTTCCAACACTTCATTTGACTTGATTTTAACTCTTTCATTCAACTCCGAAGAAACACTCATTAGGTTTACTAATTGGTTTCGTAAGTATATATTTGGATAACTTACAATTTGAGAACAATGCTTCGTTTTCCTATATAAGGAAGCTGAATCGTCTATGACCTGATCATTCTTTTGAATCAGATAACTGGACGCACATAGTTCTTGTATATCCGGTTCACATAAAGGATTTACTTTAGTTGTAATTGGAGACAATAATACTATTGTTAGGAATGCAGAAACATACCATACAAGAATATAATATATATATAATCTTTTCTTTTGTTCTTGCTGTTTCCTTTTTTGCTTGATAGTCATAGCTTAACTCCTCCTCATATTCATCTATTAATAGTATGCTTGATTTTTTGTCGATTGTTCGATTTTTCTTTTCTATCAATCATAATAATAATAAGCACATTTGATATTACAGGAGTATATAAACCTTGTGTATTGCTGTGTTAATAAATAATAAAGGAGACATAGGTATGAATGAATGGACAAAAGAAGATGCTTGGTGTACAACAGGAAACAGCCTCGAAGAGCTACAAACGGTTCTTCGAAAAATTGATGAGGTTACGACAAGAAAATATGCACATTTAAAGGAGATTGACCTATACACCTTACACGAAGGTAGATACTATGGTCACTCAAACGGAGATTTTGTTGAGCAGCCAGAAGGAATAAAAGCCTCGACAATAATGTATTATAATGACAAACTGCACGATGTGAGTCAAAGAGTCATCTTTTCACTTGCTGCAAGGGTTGAGCTTACCGGAAGAAGCTTAACTATACCTTCTTGGAAACGAGATGAATATATTGTTGAACTATGCAAAAAATCGAAGGATGAAGTGGCTGTAATAGAGCGAGCCGGTAAAGTATTCGGGGTTTTTTCTAACAAATATGCATATATTCCTCAGGAAAACTTACTCGGTATATTAACTGAAGCTTGTGGTCTGTTCGGTGAAATAAACATTAGTTTTTACATAGATCAGGATATGACTTGCATCTACACAGAATTCTCAGAAAAGGCTGACCGTATTGCCTGCTCCTATGATTTATCCGATGATGCTATTCCAGGACTGTATATTACAACTTCTGACACTGCTGATTCAGCTGTTCGTATCCAGGAATACTGGAAAATT
>JBGVAQ010000187.1:0-2280 GCA_045224775.1 Acutalibacteraceae bacterium
CTTGTACAGACTTTCGTAAGTGTTGTTCCGCCAACCATTTTCAACGTCTTTTTTCTTGTCGTGTCCAGTTTTTGTTGACAAGTGCAACTCGGTGACCCGATGAATCTTATCAGGAGACCAAGTTTGCCGCTTTTTTGTCTCTGTATGGACTGTGCTCTCCCGGCCTTCGGATGAGGTTTGCGAGCTCTAAAAATAGGATATAGACTAAATAACAATTGTTGTGTATACTGGGTAAAGATGTGTAGCCAAAGACGAAAGGCGAGATATCAATAAGGCATAAACTGCCGATTGATAAGTGGTCTAAAGTGGTGACAACATGCATTATAAAGCGAAAATAACAGAAATCCCTGCAAAGAAAAAATTGCCCACTGTAACGCGAGTGGGAATATATGCTCGAGTAAGTACATCACGAGCCAGTCAGTTGAGGAGCCTTGCAGAGCAGGTCTCCACTTTGACGCGCCATGTTTATGATCGCAATGACTGGACATGTGGAGACTGTGTGCCTCTTGAGCAACACCCAAAGACCTAAGAAAGAATCCTATATTACGCTTGATGTGGAGAAGGAAGATTACTATCGTATCAAGGATTCAGAGAAGGAGCAGGGCAAGAAATAACCATCATAATATCATACGGAACCAACAGTAAGAGCTACTGATGCGAATACGCATTGGTGGTTCTTTTCTCCGGAGCAGGAAAGGCGGTGGTGCGTATGAGAGTGATACAAGCCGTGGGAGTTTGTGGAAGGTGAGCTTTGTGCTGAAGGAATTTTAGATTTCGCAACCAGCTTTAACATTTCAGACATATAAATGTTCGGTTTGGTTGGTAGACATGGGTAGGCCTTGCAATCATAATAATGTTAATAATAATTGCAAAGGTGAGTATTATATGCGAAAATACTATTTAGACAATATCAGATGGGTAACTGTAGTTTTGGTTGTCATTTATCATGTGATTTACATGTATAATGGCGAAGGTATTCTCGGAGGAGTAGGAAAGATTACTTCTCTTGATGTGCAGTATTACGACATTTTCCTATATGCGTTCTATCCATGGTGTATGCTTCTGTTATTCCTTGTATCGGGAATATGCTCCAGATATTATCTGGACAGTCACACCGCAAAGGAATTTGCGAAAAGCAGGACAAGGAAGCTGCTTATTCCCTCTACCGTAGGACTATTTGCGTTTCAGTTCATCCAGGGATATGTCAACATGTCAATAAGCGACGCTTTTGATTCCATGCAGGAAGTACCTGCCGTAATCAAGTATTTCATTATGGCGTTTAGCGGAACGGGAGTTCTGTGGTACATACAGCTGCTTTGGCTATTTTCGATGGTGCTTCTTCTCATCAGAAAAATAGATAAGGACAGGCTGTGGAAATTGGGTGGAAAGGCTAACATCATAGCGATACTTTTGATGGCTCTTGTAATATGGGGAGCAGCGCAGATACTTAACACGCCGGTTGTTGTGGTTTATCGGTTTGGATATTACGGAGCTGCTTTCTTGCTTGGCTACTTTGTGTTTTCACATGATGAGGTAATTGCGACACTGAAAAAACATTTTGTATTGCTGCTTGTTCTTGGTGTAGGTGTTGGAACAGCCTTCTGCATCATGTACTTTGGTGACAACTATGCGGATGCTCCTATCAACAGATCGATCCTGTTTACAGTTTTCGGATGGTTGGCAAGCATGGCGATTCTTAGCGGTGCAGAAAAGTATGCTGATAAGCAAAACGCTTTTACGGTATGGATGAGTAAAAACAATTTTGGGTTATATGTATTTCATTACCTTGGGATATCAACAGTAGCCCTGCTTCTTGGAAAATCAGGTAATCTTCCGGCAGCTATGATTTATATTATCAGCTTGATTGCAGGCTTTGTGGTGGCATATGCCTTGAACGCCGTAATCTCAAGAATACCATTCTTCAGATGGGCGGTGCTCGGAATAAAGAAAGAGAGAAAAAACGATGTTTCATGACAATCTGATAACACTTAGAAAAATGAAAAACATGACGCAGGAAGATATAGCTAATAAAGTTGGCGTTTCCCGGCAGTCTGTAGCAAAGTGGGAAACCGGAGAAACTGTTCCCGATTTGGATAAGTGTAAAATACTTGCGGAAATATTTGAAGTATCGCTTGATGATCTGGCTAATTATGAACCGGAGGATAGCATGGGTATGCCGCTTCCACCAAAAGGAAAACATCTCTTCGGAATGGTAACTGTAGGTGATAAAGGGCAGATTGTGATTCCTGCTAAAGCAAGAAAGATATTTGAGATTTCACC
>JBGVAQ010000188.1:0-4211 GCA_045224775.1 Acutalibacteraceae bacterium
TAGTCGAGAGGAAATTTCTGTTTATCCTGTACATTGATATCATCTCCCAACTGAATCTCAATTATCTGTAATTCAGTCTTTGCAAAAACAGTATGGCGACACCCTGCCTGCATGGTAATAACGTCACCAACAGTAAATTCCTGCTCCATGCCGTCAACCACGGTCTTTCCTTCACCGGAAATGCATACCCATACTTCATCACGATTCTTGTGACTATGATAATTCATGCTGTTGCCTGGATTCAGTGTAACTTTGATGGTCAGACTCTTGTCCTCAACATCCAGTACACGAAAACTTCCCCATGACTTTTCGGCAAACATGATCTGCTGGTCGATCTTGTCAACATACGGCTTGATATAGCTTGACTGCTCCTTGTCGGAAACGAGGATTCCCTCCGGACTTGCAGAAATCACAACATCATGCAGTCCCATAGCAAGAATAGGAACATTAAGCTCATTTATGATATTGACACCTGTACAATTTTCGTTCATCATTGCCTCACCGATAGCACTGTCTTCCATTGCTTCGGTAAGTGTGTTCCATGTTCCCAGGTCTTTCCATTTACCTCTGAAACGCATTACCTGTATCTTATCCTCTTTTTCAACAACCGCATAGTCAAAACTTATCTTTGTCAAAGTGTCATATTTAGAGAACAGGTCATTATAGTCTGTAAAGTCAATCAGTTCATGTGCACGTTCAAGGACATATCTGAGTTTATAGGCGAATACACCTCCGTTCCAGAGTGCCCCCTGCGCAATATAGCTTTCAGCAGTCTTTGCATCAGGTTTCTCCTTGAAGGTAGAAACAGGACTTACATCATCCTTGTTTTCGGGAATTATATAACCATACTTTTCGCTTGGATAAGTCGGCTCAATTCCCATAAGCACGAGATTTGCTTCTCCTTTTGAAGCTTGTTCCCCAAGTGCTTTCAGTGCTGCAAAATAATCGTCCTCAACATAAGGGTCAACCGGACAAACAACAACCACTTCATCCTCCGGCACACCCAAAACATCATTCAGATAAGCTGTTGCCAACGCAATGGCAGGAAAGGTATCACGGCGACATGGCTCTACAGAAATTCCCACCTCGTCACCAAGCTGGTTATGAATTGCAGATACCTGCGTTTTAGATGTTGCAATAGTAACTTTGGCATCGCTGTCGATTTTCTTGATTTGACGATAGACACGCTGAACCATAGATTCATAGACGCCGTCATCCGTTTTGAATATCTTGATAAACTGCTTTGACCTTATATCATTTGAAAGCGGCCACAGTCTTTTTCCTGAACCGCCGGAAAGCAATACTATGTTCATATCAATTACCTCTCTGCACGCATCGGATTATTAAGGAAGTCCTCGTATGAAAGACGAATACCTTCCTCAAGTTCTGTCTTATATTTCCAGCCAAGTGCTTCTGCTTTTGATACATCAAGAAGCTTTCTCGGTGTGCCGTTAGGCTTACTTGTATCCCAACGAATTTCTCCTTTGTAGCCGATAACCTTTGCTACAAGCTCGGTCAGTTCTTTTATAGTAAGTTCTTTTCCTGTACCTGCATTTACTGTTTCATTGCCGCTGTAGTTGTTCATCAGGAACACACAGAGGTTGGCAAGGTCATCAACATAGAGGAACTCTCTGAGAGGACTTCCGTCTCCCCAGCAGGTAACATATTCTGCATTCGCTTCTTTTGCCTCGTGGAAGCGACGGATAAGTGCCGGCAATACATGGCTGTGTGTCGGGTGGTAGTTGTCATTAGGACCGTAAAGATTTGTCGGCATCACGCTGATATAATCCGTACCATACTGTCTGTTCAGGAACTCGCAGTATTTCAGACCGGAAATTTTCGCAAGCGCATAGGCTTCGTTTGTCTTTTCAAGTTCAGAGGTGAGCAAGCAGCTTTCTTTCATGGGCTGGGGTGCCATTCTCGGATAGATACAGGAAGAACCTAAAAATTCCAGCTTCTTACAGCCGTTTTTCCATGCGGAATGAATCACGTTCATTTCGAGTATCATATTGTCATACATGAAGTCTGCAAGGGCATTCTGGTTGGCAATAATGCCGCCGACCTTTGCAGCAGCAAGGAATACATATTCCGGTTTTTCTTCTGCAAAGAATTTTTCTACATCGTCCTGTCTGCACAGGTCAAGTTCCTTGTGTGTACGCGTGATAATATTGGTGTAGCCCTGTCGCTGAAGTTCACGGACAATGGCCGAACCAACCATTCCTCTGTGGCCTGCTACATAGATTTTTGCGTTTTTCTCCATCATAATAATACATTCCCCTTTATAGTGACATCAGCTTGTCGGCAACTTCATCTGCGCAGTTGTAAAACTCTGTGTAAATGCCGTCAAGCTTTTTCATTTTTTCTATTATTCCGTCTATTTTTCTGAGGTCATCCTGCGTGATTGAAACAGCAAGATGTTTTTCCTCTAATAGCTTGATTGTTGTCCTGTCCTCTAAAACACTGTCACGGCTGAACAGTGCCATCGGCTTTTGTGCAAGCAGACATTCAGCAACTGTCCCCCACCCTGCCTTTGAAATCACATAGTCGGAAGCAGCAACATAGTCCTGTGTGTTCAGCGTGGAATACGGAATGACCTCAACATTTTCGCCAACAAGATGTACGCCCTCTGTCGTATAGAAATCATACGGCACATCACTCACATTTACCGACTCTTTGAATTGAGCAGACATACCAAGTGCCACAAAAACAATCAGTCTTTTATGCTTTGATCTGATCTCTGCAACAGCATTTTCATTGAACGGACGTGCGGTTACAGAGGTCTTTGTTATTTCGGAAGTTTGCAGAAATTCCAGCATTTCAGGGTTATGCAGAGCATAAAGCATTGTATATTTTAATTTGCCATAATATTTCGCATACTCTTTCCAGATACTTTCCGGTAGAAATTCTCTGTAAAGTTCCGTCCATGTAAAGTTTCCGACATACAATAACGACACTTTTGCAAGCTCACAGGCTTTTATGCTCCAGAGCGGCATATCACACAAAACAGCATCTATCCTGTTTTCTTTCAGCCACTTTGCTTCGGCTTCGGCTCTTTGCGGAAGTTCTGCAAGATAGTCTTTGCAGGCTTGTGTCAGCTTTTCGGTATTGACAAGAAGTGTGCCTTCTTTGCAAATCAAGCCAATATCTGTATGTTCTGAACGAAATGATATTCTTTCATATTCTTCCGCAGTCAGAATTATTTCAAGATTCTGTTTTGCAAACTCAATATGACGCTCACCGCATACAACATAAACACAAGCATCATAATTTCTGACAGCAGAAACGATGATCGGAATATTCCTTGCAATATGTCCAAAACCATGGTCGGACAAATAAAAACAAAATCGTTTCATCATTTTAACTTTTAACTTTTCACTTTTATCATTTATTATTAGCTTTTAACTTTTTCTCACGCCTGGCAAGCTCTCTGTCGTGTTCCGCCATGATCTTAACAAGCTCCGGATAGCTGGTTTTCTGCGGATTCCAGCCGAGAACGGTCTTGGCTTTTGTGGGATCACCCCAGAGATTGTCTACGTCTGTCGGTCTGAACCACTGCGGATTTACACAGACAAGCATCTTGCCTGTTTCTGCATCATAGCCCTTTTCGTCAATGCCCTTGCCTTCCCAACGGATGGTGATACCGTTAGCAGCAAAAGCCTTTTCGGTAAAGTCACGGACGGTATGCTGTTCGCCGGTTGCGATAACGAAATCCTCAGGTGTGTCGTGCTGGAGAATCATCCACATACATTCTACATAGTCCTTTGCATAGCCCCAGTCACGCAGGCTGTCCATGTTGCCAAGCTCGAGATGATCCTGCAAGCCCTCTGCGATTCTGCCGGCAGCAAGTGTGATCTTTCTGGTAACGAAGTTTTCACCGCGTCTCTCGGATTCATGGTTGAACAGGATGCCATTTACAGCGAACATCCCATAAGCTTCTCTGTACTCTTTTGTGATCCAGAAGCCATACTGCTTGGCAACAGCGTAGGGACTGTACGGATGGAACGGGGTCTCCTCGTTCTGGGGGACCTCCTCAACCTTGCCATATAACTCAGATGTTGAAGCCTGATATATCCTGCATGTATCGGCAAGTCCGCAGTTCCTGACTGCCTCAAGAACACGCAGAACTCCGGTCGCGTCAATATTGGCGGTAAACTCCGGTGCATCAAAACTTACCTGTACATGGGACTGTGCTGCTAGGTTATATATCTCAT
>JBGVAQ010000189.1:0-1790 GCA_045224775.1 Acutalibacteraceae bacterium
AGCCTGTTTTCTGGCATCCGCTTCTTTCTGAGAGCATTTCTTTTCAGCTTCCAGAACTGCCTTTAGCATCTCACTTGCCATAAACAATTCTCCTTTACAAAAAAATCCGGACGGTATAAAGCCGATCTGCGAAAGATCACGCTCATATATTAATTAAACCATATTTTTGACTAAAATGCAATTTATTTTTATTAAATAATTCTACAAAATAAATCGAAAAATTCTTATTTTTCGTAAATAATCAAAAAAACAATGCATAATCAACAACTTTTTACAGTGCCGATCATGCATTATAACTAATTATTTGTATCATCCGAACAGATACGTTTATTTACTATTATATTGTCATCTTTCAGCTTGTATGACACCCTGCCGAAAAATTTATTTTCGCATACGGAACATTCAAACTCCGAAACAAAATATCTGTTTTTCCATTCCCATTTTCTTCTGCGTCTGCACCTGCGTCCGCAGTAACGGCAGTTAAAATGTACATTACCTATATCAGCAAACATTTCATCTGTGCTTACATAAGAACGTGTACTGTTCTTTTCAGCCGAAAGCTCACTTCCGGATCTGATGTAGCACATCATAGCCTGACGGAGATATATCTTCCTCAGACATTCTGCGGCAATACGGCAGTCATCAACAGCTCTGTGATGCTTGTAAGTGTCCGTATCAACGGACATCTGCTGTGCCGCAGTCATAAGCGAAAGTGAATTTTCCTCCGTAAGTCCCAGCATATCCTGACAATATGCCTGCAAATCGGCATATTTATCTATAAAGTCAAGCTTGGAACTGCCCAAAAAATATTCACAATTCGTTTCAAGAGTTGAAATATCGCTGCTGCTCCAGCTCATAAGAACGGAATTTCCGAGAAAACGTCTGAATTTACTCAGCGCATAATTGAAATTCACGCCGTTTTTCAGTTCTGAATCCTTTATGGCTGTAAGTCTTTTGACAGTGCTGTTAAGCCGCTTTGTTACGACAGGTCTTACGAGCATGGAAAATTCCTCTGTCTCGTTCATATTCTCATCAAGCCTGACAGCTCCGAATTCTATTATCTCGTTTATATACTTCTGCTTTTTTTTGCAAAAGCCGCTGTTCCATTCAAGGTCAAGAATAACATAATCCATCAGCCATTCCTGCTCTGTGCTTTAAGACGAAGCTCCTTGTTGAGTATTGTCTTACGCATACGCACCGAACTCGGTGTTACCTCCACAAGCTCATCATCATTTATGAATTCGAGCGACTGTTCAAGGCTGAGTATAGTCGGCGGTGTAAGCTTAAGAGCCTCATCCGAGCCTGCTGCACGGGTATTTGTTATATGCTTTTTCTTGCATACGTTTACTACCATATCTTCATTTTTCGGGTTTGCTCCGACTATCATTCCTTCATATACTTCAACACCGGGACCGATGAACATTCTTCCTCTGTCCTGAGCGGCAAAAAGTCCGTAGCCTGTACTTGTACCTGTTTCGTGAGCTATGAGAGAGCCTTGTGAGCGTGATTGTATATCGCCCTTGTATTCTTCATAGCCGTCAAATATATGGTTCATTATGCCATTGCCGTTTGTATCGGTCATAAACTCAGGACGATAACCCATAAGACCTCTTGAAGGGATCCTGAATTCTATATGTGTAACGCCCGACTCACGAGTACCCATATTAAGAAGCTCTGCTTTTCTTGAGCCAAGCTTTTCCATTATAGCGCCTACATAACTGTCGGGTACTTCTATCATAAGAAGCTCCATAGGCTCACAAAGCTTGCCGTTTATTTCCTTCATGATTACT
>JBGVAQ010000190.1:0-3247 GCA_045224775.1 Acutalibacteraceae bacterium
ATATCATGCTCACAGGTGCTACAGGCTGTATGGGTATCCATGTACTCGCACATTTCCTGACGGAAGAAAAGGGCACTGCTTACTGTCTGCTCAGAAAGGGTAAATTCGATTCTGCAAAGGCAAGACTTAAAAATACCTTATTCTACTATTTCGGAAATGAGCTGCATGATGAATTTGAAAAGCGTGTTGAAGCCTTTGACGGTGACGTTACAAATTATAATTGCTTTATCCCGTTTGAAACACTGCCTGTCGATACCGTCTTTAACTGTGCCGCTAATGTAAAACACTTCTCCAGCGGTACGGATATTGAAGATGTAAATGTCGGCGGCGCACAGAATTGTGTACGTCTTTGCGAAAAGACGGGTGCAAGACTTATACATTTCTCTACAACAAGCGTATGCGGTGCAAGCGTTGATAATTTCCCGCCTGTTTCCTCCGTACTTGACGAACAGACACTCTATATCGGTCAGCGTCTTGACACAAAATACACAAATTCCAAGCTGCTTGGAGAGCGTGAAGTACTTGAAGCTGTTGCAGAACGTGGACTTGATGCAAAAGTAATACGTGTCGGCACACTCGCAGCCCGTGAAAAAGACGGTGAGTTCCAGATAAACTTCCTCACAAACAACTTCATGGGCAGACTTCGTTCTTTCGAGATACTCGGATGTTTCCCGTATTCAATGATAAATTCACCAATTTGTCTTGGCCCGATCGACGAGAGTGCAAAAGCATTCTTTGCCCTTGCAAAAACACCGAAAGCCTGCTGTCTGTTCAACTGTACAAACAACCATTCTCTGCCTCTTGCAGATATCATTACAGTAATGAACCGTTCCGGAATCGCTATTGATTTCGTTGAGGATAAAGTATTTGCCGACGCTCTTTCACAGGCAGAAAAAGATCCTGAAAAGGCTGCTATCCTTTCGAGTATGCTTGCATACAAGAATATGGCACACGGCAAAAAACTCGTTCCGATACGTCCTGTCAACAACTATACAACACAGGCTCTTGCAAAAATGGGCTTCTTCTGGAAGCCGAGCAGCGAAAAATACATTCTCGACTTCATATCCGCACTTTCCTCACTAAGTTTCTTTGACAATACCAATTTAAGCAGGTGACCTACATGGCAAACAAAACAGGTAAGCTGCTCCGCAGCAAGTACAACGAATACCTTGTGTCCACACTTGCAATGAGTGCATCTCCGTATCTTGCAAACATAGTGGATCTTATGATGGTAGGAAATATCCTCGGCGCAAACGAACTTGCAGCTATAAATCTTACCATGCCTATTGTCTATATCAAAAATATTGTTTTCAGTATCTTTATATACGGCGGCAATACCCTTGCCGCCATGTATAAGGGAAAACGTGACAATCAGAATGCCGATAAAACTTTTACCTTTTCGGTATTGTTCGGAATAATCTCGTCTGCACTGGTAATGGGTACGGGAATCCTGTTAGCACAGCCTACTGCGTCCCTGCTCTCTCAGGGAGGACAGTTATATGAACCCACACTTGAATATCTTATACCGCTGTGGATAAGCGGCCCTCTTGTAGTACTTAACAGCGGCACGGCTGCATTCGTGCGTACAGACGGCATGAAAAAGCTTGCTATCGCTCTGCCTGTCGTTTCCAACGCTATAAATCTTACACTGGATTATGTTTTTATGGCATGGTTCGGCTGGGGAATTGCAGGTGCAGGCTGGGCAACTGTTGTCGGCTATGCGGCAGGCTCTGTACTGCTTATCGGATATTTCCGCTCAAAACAGCGTTCGGTGCATTTCGTGCGTGTAGGTTTAAAGGATATAAAAATACTCGGAAGTCTTTTGCAGACAGGAATACCCACCGCTCTGATTCATGTATGCAACGCTGTACGCACATCATCAATAAATGCTGTCATACTTTCTACTGCCGGAATGATAGGTATGCAGGTAGTAAGTATATGTATGCAGGCTCTTAATGTGGCACTGATATTCATTAACGGCTCAGCCACAACACTTATGCCGATATGCGGCGCACTTTTCGGAGAAAAAGACAACAACGGTGTAAAATCAGTCATGCGGTTCTCGCTTATCGTCACAGAAATAATGTGTGCTCTGCTGCTGCTGATATTTGAGCTGTTCCCTCTACCCGTAGGACGTTTGTTCGTGAAGCTTTCACCCGAAACAGCCGTTCAGCTTGAAACGGTACTTCGTATTTTTGCGGTATGCATACCATTCTATGGCATATCATACATTCTCAGAGCATTCTATCAGTCCACAAGACAGCGATTTGCAGCATCACTTTTCACCATACTTGAAGGCGTTGTATTTATCGTACCTATGATAATGATTTTCGCTCAGATAAATCAGAATATAATGTGGCTGTCATTTGCGATTGCAGAAGTTCTTGCTATCGCCGTTACGGTAATTGCCATGCAGTTTATTGCAAAACGAAAGAAATACCGCAATTTTCTCATGCTTGAAAATGCAAAAGAGGACAGTGTGCTTGACTTTTCAATTACAAATGAAACAGAATATGCCGTAAACGCCGCAAAATCCATACGTGATTTTTGCAAGGAAAAGGGGATAGACGAAGTAAAAGCCAATACCCTTGCCGTTACTGCCGAAGAATTAGCTGTCAATGCTGTAAAATATGCATACAAGGGCAAAAACGAGATAGATATATGCTTGCGTATTCTTGAGGATAAAATCGTACTGCGTTTCCGTGATAACGGCAAGATGTTCAATCCTACCGAATACATTGATGACTCAGGCAGGGAAGTAACAGGTCTTTCTGTTGCACGAAAGCTGACACCCGATATTGCTTACGGCAGAGCTTTAGGATTTAATGTAACGGTTATAACCGTAAGCAGACAGTGAACTGCTTTCTGAGTTTTTAACGCATCAAAAAATGGTGCCAATCTGGAACACCCCCTTGAAATACATCATCATTTATTATATAATATACATAACAAGTAAATGGGTAAATCTAAAAATTGCACAAAAAACAGCCATTCCTGATGCAGTTAAGAATCTTTTAAGGTTTTCACTGATTTCAGGGTGACAAATAAAGCAAATTTATTGTGCATCATATTATAAATTTGCTCATTTGTAATTTAATAATCATTTTTTTAACAGGAGGTATTATCTATGTCATTATCAAAAAAAATTGTTAAAAGAGTGCTTACAGGTGCTTTGGCTGTATCTATGATAGCAGGCACATCCGTAAGTGCCGCAGCAGCCGTTGCTGTTCCGGATACAGACGGTAAC